>JAFPYK010000165.1 GCA_017412265.1 Lachnospiraceae bacterium | reverse complement strand
GGAAGGTGTCTCTGCGGGCGGACCGCGTGAGGGTCCGCATGGAGATTGCCGCGAAGACGACAGAGTATGCCGAGGCGTATCAGAAGAGCGCCGAGCAGGCCCTGGAGGTAAAGGAAGCATTTGCCGGGCTGGGGTTTGCTGGGGAGGAGCTGAAGACGTCCTCCTACTGGGTGAATCCGGAATATGAGTCTTATCAGGACGAGGGCTTCCAGTGGAAGCAGCGGTTCGTGGGCTACACAGCCATGCAGGTGATGACGGTGGAGTTCGACCGTGATCCGGAGCTGCTGGGCAAGGTGGTTCTCGCGGTGTCGAGACTGTCTTCGGGGCCGTCGTTCTCCATCGATTATACGGTGAAGGACGTGGAGGGCGCGAAGAATGCGATGCTCCGCGGAGCCGTGGAGGATTCCAGAAGGAAGGCCGAGCTTCTGGCGGCGGCTGCCGGGGTGAGTCTCGGCGAGCTGGTGACGATCGAGTACAACTGGTCGGATATGGTGTTCTCGGTGCGGCCGATGAATGAGATGATGCTCAAGAGTGCTTCGCGCAGCGCGGAGGAGAGCGTGTCGGATTTTGCGGCGCAGATCGAGCCGGAGGAGATCCGCGCGGAGGATACGGTGACCGTGGTCTGGGAGATCCGGTAAATGAAGACCTATGTGAGGCGCGTGTCCTCGCCGGCGGGGGTGATCCTTCTGGAGGCCGGCGCGCAGGGATTGGTGCGCGTGGCATTTGCGGACGGGGACTGTGAGGGAGCTGCTCCGGAGCCGGCCTGCGGGGAGGCTGCCTGCATTCTGGAAGAGACGGAGCGGTGGCTCTCGGAGTATTTTGCCGGGAAGCCGCGGGAGAAGCTTCCGAAGCTTGCGCCGGCGCCGACGCGTTACCAGGAAGAGGTGCGGGAGTGTGCGCACGGGATTCTGCCCGGAGAGAGGATCTCGTACGGGGCATTTGCCAAGCGGATGCAGGAGATGACGGGCCGGAGGACTTCGGCGAGAGCGGTCGGTAGAGCGCTTGGCGCAAATCCCCTGCTCATCCTGGTGCCCTGCCACCGGGTGTGCGCGTCGGACGGGTCGCTTCGCGGCTACGCGGGCGGGCTTGCGAGGAAGGAATGGCTGCTGGCACATGAGGGCCGGATGAGGTGCCCGGAGGGAGAATCCGCGGCCGGAGAAGAGGGAAGAGAATGAATCTGAGAGAGAAGACAGCCGAGAGGCTGATGCGTTACGCGAGAATTGATACACAGTCGTCGAATGAGAGCCGGACGACTCCGACCACGAGCCGGCAGTTTGACCTGGCGAGGGTGCTGAAGGAAGAGCTGGAGTCGATCGGCGTCCCGCAGGTGATCTATGACGAGAAGAACTGCGTCGTGATCGGCAAGATCCCCGGGAATGTGCCGGGCGCGCGTTCCCTGGGACTGATTGCCCATATGGATGTATCGCCGGACGCTCCTTCGGCGGGTGTCAGGCCGTGGATCCTGAAGGATTACCGGGGCGGGGACATCGTGCTCAATGAGGAGAAGCAGATCGTGATGCGAGAGGCGGATTACGCCAACCTCCGGCAGTATGTGGGGGACGACCTGATCCTCACGGACGGGACGACCCTGCTGGGAGCGGATGATAAGGCGGCGGTCTCGGAGCTGATGACGCTCGCGGAGTATCTGCTCGCGCATCCGGAGGTGCCCCACGGGCTGGTGGCGCTCGCATTTACCCCCGATGAGGAGGTGGGCGGCCTGGCAAAGGACCTGGATTTCGGGCAGTTTGAGGCGCAGAGCGCCTATACCGTGGATGGGGACCACCTCGGCTATTACGCAGACGAGACTTTCTATGCGTATGCCGCGAAGGTGCGGATCACGGGCCTGTCGGTGCATCCGGGGACCGCGAAGGGGATCATGAAGAATGCGGCAGATATCGCCTGCGAGTATATGCGGCTGCTTCCGCAGACCGAGAAGCCTCAGTACACGGAGGGCCGGGAAGGCTATGACCATGTGCACAGGATGAGCGGAGACTGCGAGCACGCAGAGATTGAACTGATCCTGAGGGATTTTGACTATGCGACGATGCAGAGGCGCCTGCGGGAGCTTGAGGACATCGCGGACCTCCTGAACGCGAAATACGGGCCTGGCACGGTCACGGTCGAGTCCGAGGAGCAGTACCGGAACATGAAGGAGATCATCGATACCGCGCCTCACCTGATCGCGAACCTGCGGCAGGCCATGCAGGAGTGCGGCATCGAGCCGAAGACCGCGCCGTTCCGCGGAGGAACGGACGGGGCGGCGCTGTCCTGGCGGGGACTTCCCTGCCCGAACATCAGCGCGGGCTATGAAAATGCGCACGGGCGCATGGAGTATGTGTCGGTGCAGGCGATGGAGGCCACGGTGCGGATCCTGATCCGGCTGTGTGAGATCTGCGGGAAGCAGCAGGGCTAAGTCCCGGAAAGGAGAAGGATGAAGAGACAGTCATCCGGCGGACTCTATCCGCCCAGGTTCTGGCCGGCACTGATCATATTCAGCCTCACGGGCCAGGTGGCCTGGGTGGTCGAGAATATGTATTTCAATGTCTTTATCTACAAGATGTTTCATGCCACCGCAGGGGAGATCTCTCTGATGGTGGCGGCCTCGGCGGTCGCCGCGACGCTGACCACGATCTTCGTGGGGGCCTTCTCGGACATGGTGGGCCGGCGCAAGGTCTTTATCTGTGCGGGCTATATCCTCTGGGGCATCTCGATTCTGAGCTTCGCGCTGATCCGCGAGGACGTGATCCGGGCGGTCTTCGGCACGGGAGTCTCCGTGGCGGCCGTCGGTGTGACACTCGTCATCGTGATGGACTGCGTGATGACCTTCTTCGGGTCCACGGCCAATGACGCCTGCTTTAACGCGTGGCTGACCGATGCCACGGCTCGGGGCGGTCGGGGAGCGGCGGAGGGCGTCAACGCGATGATGCCTCTGATCGCGATTCTGGTGGTCTTCGGCGGCTTCATGTCCTTCGACCTGGAGCGGCAGGAGAGCTGGGTTACGATCTTCGCGGTGATCGGAGGCGCCGTGCTGGTGATCGGCCTGCTGGGCTTCTTCCTGCTGACCGAGACCGGGGAGCGCAAGGCGGAGAACCAGTCCTACTGGGGCAATATCTTCTACGGCTTCCGGCCCTCGGTGGTGCGTGAGAATCCGGCGCTCTACCTGACACTGGCGGGCTTCGTGATCTTCAACATCTCGATCCAGATCTTTATGCCTTATCTGATCCTGTATTATGACGTGTCGCTCGGCATGGACAATTATGTGCTGGTGATGGCCCCGGCAATCCTGCTGGCGGCGGTTGTGACCGTATTTGCGGGGAAATATTACGATAAGGCGGGGTTCCTGCGCTCGGTTGTGCCTGCGCTTCTTGCGCTGATGGTCGGCTATGTGGTGCTCACCGTGTTCCGGGCGACGGTTCCGGTCTTTCTCGGGTCTCTGCTTATGATGAGCGGATACCTGAGCGGCATGGCGGTCTTCGGGGCGATGATCCGCGAGAAGATCCCGGAGGGCAAGGCCGGGATGTTCCAGGGGCTTCGGATCTTCGCGCAGGTGCTGGTGCCCGGCGTCATCGGGCCGGCGATCGGCGCTGCCGTGCTTCGGGACGCGGCCCAGATCGTCAATGACGACGGCACGATGTCATTTGTGCCCAATGTGAAGATATTTATCGCGGCGCTTGTCGCTGCAGCGGCGGTGCTGGTGTTCGTCGCGGCGGCCAGAAAGGCATTTACACAGGAAGTGAGCAGATGAAGAAGAAACTGCATGACTTGATGACGGAGGCCGGGGAGCGCCTCGCGGGATGCCCGTGGCAGGACTATCCCAGGCCGCAGCTGGTGCGGGATTCGTACCGGAACCTGAACGGGACGTGGGAGTTCGGGGTGACCGCGGAGGACCGGATGCCGGAGAAGCTTGCGGAGACGATTCTGGTCCCGTTTGCTCCGCAGAGCATGCTCTCGGGTGTTCACCGGGATATCCCGGACGGTAGTTATCTGTGGTACCGGCGCGCGGAGGCGATTCCGCAGGATTTCCTCGGCGAGAGGGTCCTGCTGCACGTCGGGGCCGCGGACCAGGTGGTCACGGTGTTCGTCAACGGGACCGAGTGCGGAAGCCATGAGGGCGGATATCTGGAGGGCGTTTTTGATGTCACCGCAGCTGTGCGCGCGGGTGAAAATGAATTCGTGCTCCGGGTCTATGACTGCCTGGCGGACCGGGTCTATCCCTACGGGAAGCAGACGCTTCGCCGGGGAGGCATGTGGTATACGCCGGTCTCCGGGATCTGGAAGACGGTCTGGCTGGAGAGTGTGCCGGAGACTTATGTGAAGGGGCTGCGGATCGTGCCGGACCGGAACGGGGCGGAGATCACGCTGGAGGGAATCCGGGGAGGAAGCGTGCTCTTCGGCGGCAGAGAGATCACATTTGAAGGAGAGCGCGTCTATATCCCGGTGGAGCATCCGAGGTACTGGAGCCCGGAGGACCCTTATCTGTACCGGTTTGCGGTGCGGGCGGGGGCTGATGAGGTGCAGTCTTACTTCGCGCTTCGGACGCTTGAGACGAAGACGGTCGCGGGGACTGCGAGGCTCTGCCTGAACGGGCGGCCTTACTTCTTCCACGGGCTGCTGGACCAGGGCTATTACAGCGACGGGCTGTACACGCCTGCGGGACCGGACTGCTACGAGGAGGAGATCCGGAGGCTCAAGGGCCTCGGGTTTAATACGCTGCGCAAGCATATCAAGGTCGAGGATGAGCGGTTCTATTATGAATGCGACCGGCTGGGCATGATCGTCTTCCAGGATATGGTCCAGAACGGGACGTATCATTTCCTGAAGGATACGGTGCTTCCGACGGCGGGCCTGCTGCGGATGAATGACCGCGGGCGGGAGAGGCGCGCCGAGGTGCGCGCGGAGTTCGCACGGGAGATGCTTGAGACCGTGCACGCCCTGCAGGCGCATCCCTGCATCTGTTACTGGACCATCTTCAACGAAGGCTGGGGACAGTCGGACAGCAGCGCGATGTATGAGAAGCTGCGCGAGGCGGATGATTCGAGGTGGATTGACAGCGCGTCCGGGTGGTTCGCGGGCGGCAGGACCGACGTGGAGAGCCGGCACGTGTATTTCCGCCGGCCGAAGGCCGTGAAGGCGAAGAAGCCGTTCGTGCTCTCGGAATTCGGCGGGTATTCGTGGAAGCCCGAGGGGCATTGCTACAACACGTCCTCGACGTACGGCTACGGGGCCTTCCGCAGCCGGGAGGCTCTGGTGAAGGGCATCGCCGCGCTTTATGAGGAATCGGTCCTTCCGATGATCCCCGCGGGGCTCTGCGCCGCGATCTATACGCAGGTGTCGGACGTGGAGGATGAGACGAACGGGATCTTCAGCTATGACCGGAAGGTGCAGAAGATTCTGCCGGAGGAGTTTGCGGCGGTCTCTGCGAAGCTGTACGCGGCGATGGAGAAATGTGCCGGAGAAGAAGCGGTGAATTCTGAGACGAAGGAGGTGATTCAGCAAAAATGATTTGCATAGGATACCCGTGTGACCAATGTGAACACAAGCGGTCTTTAATAAGAGACGGGATTAATGCTGTTAAATTGCCTTGCGATGCATTCCCCAACGGGATACCGCTAGAGTTCATTTTCGACATTGACCCAAGAGAACTTCCGGAATGTAATAACGGGATTGGCTTCGTTGAAATGGAAGGCAATATTTTCAAAGACTAAAAAGGTTCAGTTTATGCCAGAAATAACAAGAAGAGACAACCAACACCCAACAAAGAGCCATTATTTACCCCATGCACTCACTTTTGGTTCTAAGGCCGTGGAAATCTACAACAAAACCGGACGAAGGGCACAAAAGTGGCAAGAAATGGTTCTAATAGAAGAGGAAAGCCATGAGTGAGAGAACGGTTTTGGTTACAGGCGCGTCCCGCGGGATCGGCAAGGCGATCGCACTGCGGTACGCGTCAGAGGGCTGCCGGATGGTGATCAACTGCCTGCGGCGGGAAGAAGAGCTGATGCAGACGAAGAAGGAGATCGAGGAGCTCGGCGCACAGTGCCTCGCGTTTGTGGGAGACGCGGGGGACGAAGCATTTGCGCGGAAAATGGTGCAGGAGGCCGCAGAGGCCTTCGGCACGGTGGACGTCCTGGTCAATAACGCGGGCATCAGCTTCGTGGGACTTCTGACCGATATGACCGGGGCGGACTGGGAGAGGATCCTGAAGACGAACCTGACTTCGGTGTTTCATCTGTGTTCCCTGTGTGTGCCCGGCATGGTCGCGAAGAAGGCCGGTAAGATCGTGAATATCTCCTCGGTCTGGGGGAAGGTCGGCGCCTCGTGCGAGGTCGCCTATTCGGCCACCAAGGGCGGGGTCAATGCGATGACCAAGGCGCTCGCCAAGGAGCTCGCGCCTTCTAATGTCCAGGTCAACGCGGTGGCCTGCGGCTTCATCGACACCGAGATCAATCATTTCCTCACAGATGAGGAAGTGATGGCGGTGGTTGAGGATATCCCCGCGGGACGCGCGGGCCGGGCCGAGGAGGTCGCGGACCTGGTCTACGCCCTGACGGACGGGCAGGACTATCTGACCGGCCAGGTGATCAGCCTGGACGGCGGATGGATCTGATGAGAGAATACGGATGCGCGTGAGCGCAGAGGATGCAAGGCCGGGACCTGCCAGCGGGCGGGTTCCGGTTTTTTTCTGTCCTGTGAAAGGCCGGATGCGTTTCACAGGATAGACTTGACGAACAGGCGCTTTATGTTATAATGAGGACTGTAGTTAACACTTTTGTAACAAATTGGGTGGATGAGATGAGACTCAGACTGAAATCTTTGCATAAGACCGCCCTGGACGGCAGTTCATTTATCCGGGACCTGGACCTGGAGATCAATAAGAAAGAGTTTGTATCCCTGATCGGGCCTTACGGCAGCGGCAAGTCGACGGTGCTCCGCCTGATTGCGGGGCTGGACGAGCTGCAGTCCGGCGAGATCTATATCGATGACGTGCGCGTGGACGGGCTGGAGCCCAGAGAGCGGCATGTGGCGATGATCTTCGAGAACAGCACGCTGATGCCGGATATGACCGTGCAGGAGAATATCGCGTTCCGGATGAAGCAGCAGAGGATTCCGAAGGAGGAGAGGCTTGCGCTGGTGCGCGAGATGGCGGAGCTCCTCGAGATCGAAGGCCTGCTCAAGAAGAAGCCGCGGGCACTCTCGCTCCTGGAGACGCAGAAGGTGATCCTGGCGCGGGCGATGGCCGGCAGGCCGCGGGTCCTTCTGCTGGATGACCCGTACGCACATCTGCCCGAGAAGGTGAAGCTGGAGATGCATTTTGTGATCTCGCTGCTCTTCCAGAAGATGGATACGACCATCGTCTGCTCCACGAACGATCCGATGACGGCCATGGCGCTGGGAACGATGATCGTGGTCATGGATGAAGGGCGGGTCGTGCAGGCGGACGCACCGATGGAGATCTATGATCATCCGGGTACGCTGTTCGCGGCGGAGCTCATCGGCCAGCCGCCGATCAACGTGTGGGAGGCGAAGCTGAAGATGCACGGGGCGGAGCTGGCACTCTGCTTCGGCAAGACGAAGCTCGCCCTGCCCGCAGGCACGCAGGCCAGGCTTGCGGAGGCCGGCTACACGGACCGCGAGGTCATCGCAGCGATCCGGCCGGAGAACATCGATGATTCGGAGAGCACGGCGGAGGCGATGAAGGGCAGCCGGATGAAGGCCAGGGTGCTGGTCCGGCAGATGCTCGGCGCGGTGGCGTATCTGGATCTGAAGTCCGACGACGTGCGGATGGTGGCCGCGGTCAACCCGCGGACGGCCGCAGCGCCCGGACAGAAGATCAAGGTCGTGCTGGATCCGCAGAAGCTTCTTCTCTTTGACGTGGAGAGCAAGGAATTATTGACAAAATGACGGAGCTTCGGGCGGAATAATCCAGAAGATATTCGGCAAAATACACAAAATTTTAAGAAATTTTTGTTTACTTTTCACATATAAAATGGTATAATAGTAATGTTAATGTGTCAGGATTGACAGAAACATACCCGAAGAGTGAGGAGTGTCCGAGCAGATG
>JAFPYK010000164.1 GCA_017412265.1 Lachnospiraceae bacterium | reverse complement strand
GTGCCGGGGCGCACGGGCGTGAACATCGCTCCGGCGACGATTGCCCGGATGTTTAAGGACGTGGAGAACATCGTGGGCGTCAAGGAAGCCAGCGGAGACATCTCCCAGATCGCGCAGATCATGCATCTGACGAACGGAGAGATCGACCTGTATTCCGGCAATGACGACCAGGTGGTGCCGATCCTTTCGCTGGGCGGCAAGGGCGTGATCTCGGTGCTCTCGAATGTCGCACCGCGGGATACGCACGACATGGTCGCGAAGTATCTGGCCGGGGATACCGCGGGATCGCTGGCACTGCAGATGAAGTACATGGACCTGATCCATGCGCTCTTCTGCGAGGTCAACCCGATTCCGGTCAAGAAGGCGACGTATCTGATGGGCTACGGCGATGACGCGGTGAGGAGCCCTCTGACGGTGATGGAGCCCGAGCACGCGGCGGTGCTGGAGGCGGAGATGCGCCGGCTGGGCATCCTGTAAGGGGCGGCGGCCGGAGATGTGAATCGGTGCAGATGCGCTGCAGAAAGGAGCCAGGCGATGGTACGAGTGATTCTTCACGGATGCAACGGCAAGATGGGAAGTGTCGTGACGGAGATGATTGCGAAGGAGCCGGAGATGGAGATCGTCGCCGGGGTGGACCCGTATCTGGGCGTGGCCCGGGAGTATCCGGTCTATCCGGTGATCTTCGACTGTGCGGAGGAAGCGGACGTGATCATTGATTTCGCGTCAGCGAAGGCCGTGGACGCGCTGCTGGATTATACGGCGGAGCGGCAGATTCCGGCCGTGATCTGCACGACCGGTCTGACCAAGGGCCAGGATGAGATGATCTGCGCGATCTCGAAGGAGGTGGCGATTCTTCGCTCCGCGAATATGTCGCTGGGGATCAACCTGCTGATGAAGCTTCTGCAGGAGGCGGCGGCGACGCTCTACGAGGCGGGATTCGATATCGAGATCGTGGAGAAGCACCACAACCAGAAGGTCGATGCGCCTTCGGGGACTGCGATCGCGCTGGCTGACGCGGTGCAGGCGGGGCTCTCCGAGGAGATGGAGTATGTCTATGACCGGTCGCAGGTGAGGAAGAAGAGAGACCGGAAGGAGATCGGATTTGCCAGCGTTCGCGGGGGGACGATCACGGGGGATCACGATGTGATCTTTGCGGGGACCGACGAGGTGGTCACGTTCTCGCATCAGGCGTACTCGAAGGCAGTTTTTGCCAAAGGCGCGGTCGCGGCGGCAAAGTTCCTGGCGGGGAAACCGGCGGGGCTTTACCGGATGAGCGATGTCGTAGGCGTGTAATGCGCCGGGTCTGCATCCATAAGTGCTTAAGATGGTCATGGGCCGGGAATGTTCCCGGCCCATGGGTGTTTTACAGGGAAACAATGTGTGTAGATGTAGTGGCAGAGAAAATGGAAATATGGTATGATAAACGAAGGAAAAAACAGAGACAACGGGAGGATGGACAGATGAAAAAGATCGGTTTTGTCGGAGTCGGCATGATGGGCAAGTCCATGGTGCGAAACCTTATGAAGCATGGATTCGAGGTCTCGATCTATGCGAGAAACCGCGCGAAGGTGGAGGATGTGATCGCGGAGGGCGCGATCTTCTGTGAATCTGTGGCGGCTGTCTCGAAGGGGCAGGACGCGGTGATCACGATCGTCGGATTCCCGAAGGACGTGGAAGAGGTTTATTTCGGTGAGGGAGGAATCCTCGCCAATATCCCCGGCGGAAGCTATGTGATCGATATGACGACGACGAGCCCGAAGCTGGATCAGAGAATCGCCGCGGAAGCGGAAAAGCTCGGCATCCACGCACTGGACGCTCCGGTATCCGGCGGCGTGACGGGCGCGGCGAAGGGAACGCTCGCCATCATGGTCGGCGGAAGGAAGGAAGACTATGAAGCCTGCCTTCCGGTATTTGAGGCTATGGGCGAGAATATCGTCTATGAGGGACCCTCTGGGGCGGGCCAGCACTGTAAGATGGCCAATCAGATCGCGCTGGCGGGCACGCTTGCGAGCTGCTGCGAGGCGCTGACTTACGCGAAGTCGGTGGGGCTTGATCCGAGAACGATGATGGATACGATCCGCACGGGAGCGGCCGGCAGCTGGCAGCTCTCCAACAGCGGCTATAAGATGCTGGATGAGGACTACGCGCCGGGATTCTTCGTGGAGCACTATATCAAGGATCTGACGCTCGCAGCGGAGGAACTGGCCGATCGCGGAAAGGATTTCCCGATTCTGGACGAGGTCCTCTCGATGTATCGGGAGCTGGCGGAAGACGGAGACGGCCGGCTTGGCACACAGGCCCTGATCAAGGTATATGAGAAAAAAGACTGACCGGAGAGATGAGACGGCCCGGGACGAGGTGATGTCCGCGGGCCGTTTTTCCGGAAGGGGACGCAGGGACTCCTTCGCGGAGGTCCCGCTCTGCCATACACACGAAACGGAGATTGACATGAGACTGATCAGCTGGAACGTAAACGGGCTGCGGGCCTGCATGCAGAAGGGATTTGCAGAGTTTTTCGAGGCGGCGGACGCGGATGTGTTCTGCCTGCAGGAGACGAAGCTGCAGGAGGGACAGATTGATTTTGCGCCGGAGGGGTATCACGCCTTCTGGAATTACGCGGAGAAAAAAGGCTATTCCGGGACGGCGCTTTTCACGAAACGGGAGCCGCTGGCCGTGACTTACGGCCTGGGTATCGAGGAGCATGACCACGAGGGCCGTGTGATCACGGCGGAGTTTGAGGACATTTACGTGGTGACCTGTTACACGCCGAACTCGCAGGACGAGCTTCGCAGGCTGGATTACCGCATGCACTGGGAGGATGATTTCCGGGCTTATGTGAAGGGGCTTGCGGAGAGGAAGCCGGTGGTCTTCTGCGGGGACTTAAATGTCGCGCATCAGGAGATCGACCTGAAGAATCCGAAGACGAACCGGAAGAACGCCGGATTTACGGATGAGGAGCGCGGGAAGTTCTCGGAGCTTCTCGGCGCGGGTTTTGTGGATACGTTCCGGTATTTCTACCCGGACCTGGAGGGCATCTACTCCTGGTGGAGCTACC
>JAFPYK010000163.1 GCA_017412265.1 Lachnospiraceae bacterium | reverse complement strand
GTGGCCCAGATCACACCGATCCTGGATACGCTCTCGCACGGTATCATGACGCAGGGCGTGGGCAATGTGGCCTTCTCCGGGGCGGAGCGGCTGGCGGAGACCTACCGCTATTATCAGAGCAGCCGCAACAACGCGCTCTTTGGCTATAACTTCGTGATCTACGGCGACCGGGCCGCGGCGGAGGATCTCTCCTCGAAGCTCTACGGCTTCCTGACGTACGACACGTCGCGTCAGACGGCCATCCGCCAGGTGTATTTCCAGGAGGCTTCCCTGGGCGTGCGCCAGAATCTGGCCGTACTCCCTTGGGTGGTCAATGAGCTGCTGGTGCAGACGGACCGCAACCCTTACGTGCTCAATCCGAACTACGGATTCGCGGCATTTTCCAGGCTCCCCTTCGTCATCACGGCGGAGGAGGCTTCGGGGCTGTTCCGGCTGCCGATCGGCAACCAGCGCATCGCCGCGGGCCTGCCGGTCAATGAGACGGAGAGCACCAGCAAGACGTACGCGAACAACCTGATCAACGCGGGCGATATCGAGATCGGCAAGATGAAGTCGTCCGGCGGCAGGAACTCCATCGGCATCTCGTTAAATGACCTGGCCAAGCACATGCTGGTTGTGGGCACGCCCGGTTCCGGTAAGACGACCTTCTCGGTCAGCCTCTTAGACCGGCTGTGGAAGGACCATCACATCCCGTTCCTGGTCATTGAGCCGGCCAAGAATGAGTACCGGGCCCTGGTGCAGAGCATCCCGGAGCTGCAGGTATTCACCCCGGGCAAGAACTTTATCTCGCCCTTTGTGTTCAACCCGTTTGTACCGCCGAAGAACGTCAAGCTGGAGACGTATAAGTCGACGCTGAAGACGGCTTTCGCGGCCGCGGTGACGATGACCTCCCCGCTGGACAAGATCTTCGAGGAGTCCATCAACAACTGCTATTCGGACTTCCGGTGGCTGGACACCTACACATCGGACGGACCGGGCCGGGTGTTCAACATCGCGGACTTCATCAAATGCTTCCAGAATACATTTGACCAGATCGGCTATACCGGCGACGCGAGGACTATCGGTCGTGCCGGCGTGGTAAGACTGAACGGTCTAGCGAATTTATTTGACAACTATCACTCGATTCCGATCGAGGACCTGCTGAGCAAGCCGACGATCATCGAGCTTGCCGCGATTGAGAACAGTGACGAGAAGGCGTTGATCATCTCGCTGCTCCTGCTGTCGATTCTGGCTTATGTCAATTCGAACTATGTGGGCGAGGGCGGCCTGAAGAATGTGATCCTTCTGGAGGAAGCGCATGTGCTGCTGGACGCGGATACGAGCGCGGGCGCCGGCGAGGCGAACCCGAGCGCGATCGCGCAGAACCTGGTCAAGCGGATGCTCGCGGAGATTCGTTCCTACGGCGTGGGCCTGGTGATCGCGGACCAGTCGCCGAGAAAGGTCGGAACGGACGTCGTCGCTCTCACGGACATGAAGATGGTCTTCCGCCTGGTGGAAGCCACGGACAAGCAGATCGTGGCGGATTCCATGAATATGAGCGAGGCGCAGATCCAGCGGATGAGCCGCTTAAAGCCCGGCGAGGCCTTCCTCTTCTTCAACCGGCTGGATGAGCCGGAGGAAGTGCAGACGCCGAACTATCGCCTGGAGAACAACATCAGCATCACGCTCTCGGACGAGGGCATCCGGTCGCTGACGACGTACTGGAACGACCGGCAGGACAAGCTGCGGCCGTACCCGGAGTGCGCGCTGACGCCTTACTGCGACCACACCTGCGACTATTACCGCAGAGTGCTCGCGAGAGAGGTGGCCCGCCGGCTCTTCGTGAAGTATCTGCGGCCGGACCTGAAGGATTACACGGCGTTAAAGGAGCTGCTGGCGCAGATCTCAACGCGGATCCAGGAGGAGCTTAATGACGAGGAGTTCACGCCGGAGCTTCGCAGCTGCGTCAAGGTGCACCTGTGGCGGCGGATCAAGTACAACTCCCAGATCCCGGTGAAGGATCACCACATCGAGGGGTCGCTCAGGAGGCCGTAAGGCGGAGCGGACGCCAGGAGGAGAAGGATGGCCGGATACGAGACAAAATACGAGTACGAGCTGACCGATGAGCCGGAGACCCTCGAGACAAGGGAGCCCCAGGGGCAGGATACGAACGACTGGGATTCGCTGTCGGACGTGCCTTTTGCCGGGGAGAAGAACGGTGTGCGCAGCGCGATGAATGACTTCGGGGAGTTTGCCGAGGACGACGTGATCCAGGTAGGCTCGATGGAGATGCAACAGTTTGACGACGTGAGCGGGGAGACGCTGGAGTTCTCGGAGGATACCGGCGGGGGAGAGTTCCGCCAGCCGGGAGCGCCCGGGGACATGAGCCATTTCCCGGAGGACGTGCAGGATATGTCCGACGTGAAGGAGTGGCTGGGCGATATCAATCCGAATTACGATGAGTTCAACCTGGACTCGCCTTACTGCAACAACTGCGGCTCCTGTGCCTACGCGGTCTACCGGAGGCTGGAGGGCGATACGGATATCACGGCGAGTGCCGAGAATATCCCTTATAACGAAGAGATGGAGGCTCTGACGGGCATGGAACAGGTGTCCATGAGCCCGGAGGAGATCGAGAAGACACTGCTGGCGCAGGGCGACGGCGCGCATGCCATCATCGGCATCGACCGCGCGGAGGGACCCGGCCACTGGTTTAACGCAGCCTGCATTGACGGCAAGGTGGTCGCCATCGACGGGCAGACCGGGGAGATCCGGGACTGGCCGCCGGATTACGGTGACGTCGTCAACTGGGAGATGAGCGTGAAGACGAAGTAAGGAGGAGAAGATGGATCAGAAACTGATCGAACTGGCGGCAGCGGCCCTGAAGGTGAGCCCGGAGGAGGCGCGCAGCCATTGCAAGGAACTGCCGGAGGATAAGGCCTGGTACTTCTGGAATCCGACCAGAGGCGGCGGGGCAGTGATCATCGGCGAGGACGGGCAGAAGCTCGGTGCGACTTCTGCGGTAACATTTGAAAGGCATCTGAGTGTCTACCGGAGCGGCAGGCGCAATTAAGAGAGGAGGATCCAGGATATGTCGATTTTTAAGAATGCAAATGAATCTGCTTTTGTCGGAGGCAGAAAGCACTGGACAGACGTCATCAAGAATTCCGGCGCGCCGGGACTGCTTCTGTGGAAGCAGCCGGAGGAGGATTTCAACACCAACTCCACGCTGATCGTCAATCCGGGCGAGCAGGCCATCTTCATCAAGGACGGAAGAGTCGAGCAGGTGTTTGACAACGGATCCTACAAGCTCTCCACGGAGAACTATCCGTTCATCAGCCGGCTGAGAAATATGTTCTCCGGCGGCATCAGCACCTTCAACTGCTTCGTCTACTTCGTGCGCAAGTCCGACACGGAGGAGATCAAGTGGGGCACGGATTCTCCGATCCAGCTGCGCGACAAGGTCTACAACATCCGCACGACGGCCCGTGTGCGCGGCGCCTACCGCCTGCGCATCGAGGATCCCACGACCTTCCTCTCCAAGATGGTCAGCAGCAACGTGGAGTCCTTCTCCAACGACGACCTGACCAGGTATTTCTCGATGGAGTTCCAGGGCAAGATCAAGTCCGCGGTCTCGAAGCTGCTGGATTCTCTGCAGAGAGAGCTCATCGGCATCGAGCAGTACATGGATGAGTTAAATGATGCGATCAAGCCTTACGTGGACGAGGCGCTTCAGGATTATGGCATGAAGTGCGTGAGATTCACGCTGGGCGGCCTGGACATCGACGAGAGCAAGTACGACACGATCGACCAGGCGCAGATCAGCGCGCTGCAGAAGATCAAGGAGGCCCAGGGCGACAAGGGCGCGATGGACATCCTCGGAGCGGACTGGGCGAGACTTCAGTCGGCCGGCATCCTCAAGGATCTGGCCAACAACCCCGGCGCGGGCGGCATCGGCGCGGTCGGCGCAGGCATGGGCATGGGCGCGGCGGCCGGCTCGGTCTTCGGCTCGATGGCTTCGCAGATGTTCGGAAGCTTCAACAGCGGAATGCAGCAGGGAAGCGTGCCGCAGCCGCAGCCGGCTCCGGGACCTTCCGGGCGCTTCAGCGCGGGCCCTGCCCCGGTGCAGCAGCCGGCGGGGCAGCCCGCTCAGGGCCAGGAGGATCCGATGGCGACCCTTCAGAAGCTCAAACAGATGCTGGATATGGGCCTGATCACGCAGGAGGCGTACGACGCCAAGGCTCAGGAAGTTCTTTCCAGAATGTGAGGTGTGAGAGATGAATCGACAGAATGGTCTGAAGCTGGGCCTCGGCCTGGTATTCCTCGCGGTATTTAACGCGGTCTTTTTCATCGCGGGCGGAACCGATCATCCAAAGTCCGTCTGGCTGGCCTATGCATTTATCCACATCGCTTATCTGCTCCTGGTGGCGACGTCCTTCCTGGTCAAGGAGAACAGCCAGAAGGTTGTGATGGGCATGCCTCTGTATACGGTGTCTACGATTTATTTCGCGCTGAGCTTCGTGATCAACCTGATCTTTGTCTTCGCGAAGCCGGAGACGCTGACGGCCTGCCTGATCATCAATATCATCCTGACCGGCTTCTATGTGGCTTCGATGCTGACGCTGGTGATGGCCAATGACGCGACGCAGGCGGCTGTGGACCGGCGCGAGAAGGAGCTCATGTATGTCAATGAGGCTTCGGGCCGGCTCAAGGCGATGCAGGAGAGCGCGGGCGATGAGGCGCTTGCCAGGAAGATCGAGCGTGTCTACGACCTGGTGCGCAACAGCCAGGTGAAGTCTTCGCAGGGCGTGCACAATCAGGAGATGAATGTGCTGCGGATGCTGGATGAGCTGGAGTACCTGGTGGAGAGCAAGGACCCGGCAGCGGAGGAGACGCTCCGCGAGGTCGAGAAGGCCGCGCGTGAGAGAAACCGGATGCTGCAGTACGGGAAATGAACGTGAGATGCAGATGAAGAAAAGCCCTGCGGGCCGCTTAGGTGACCGCAGGGCTTCTTCTGTGTCTGGGGTATATGAATGTGTTAACGGTCGGGGATCTTGACGGTCAGGACGTTCAGGCCCAGGATGTTCTGGTAATTGACGTCTTCGGCCATCTTGAAGATCATCCGGATACCGATGTTTTTCGCGGGGTCGTCGGTGTCGGTGATGGCCCTGCGCTCACCGGGGTCGAAGGGGACGCAGTCGTCCTTGATGCGCAGGAGCACGGCGTCGTTCTTATGAACCACACGGACGTCGACAGAGTGCTTCTTGTTGTCCTTGCGGAAGCCGTGATCGACGACATTGCCGGCCATTTCTTCCATCGAGAGGCCGGCAAGATAGGCGCTTCTTGAGGAGACGCCGCGCGCGAGGCAGAAGGCCTGGATGCGCTCGGAGATCGCCACGACATCCTCCGGGCTGCGGACGCTGAAGTCCAGGCGTTCTTCGGGAAGGGCCCCGAACTGCGGAGGGATGACCATGAGCTCCTCCAGGTTCCTCGGGACGTGCCGGTTCTTGATCCATGCGTAGATGAAGAAGATCCCGACGGTGACGACACCGTTTAAAATGTTCGCGATGTAGACGCTGTGAATTCCGGTCCACGGGATCAGGAGTGCGGTGAATCCGGCGACACAGACGACACCGTCCAGCAGGGCCTCCACGTGGGCGAGGACCTGCCTGCCGGAGGTCTGGCAGTAGCAGGTAAAATGCATGTAGATGATGCTGAAGGGCATGCACAGTGGCAGGATGCGGAAGCCCCAGACGGTCATCATGAAGACCGGCTCCGCCGGATTCTGGTAGAAGATCCGGGTCAGAGGGACGGATCCGAGGATGAGGGCCGCGATGACGGCACCCATCAGAGGCAGGAAACGCCGGAACATCACACGCATGACGTCGGTCAGGGTCTGGCGGTCCTCCTCGCCGACACTCACGCTGATCATCAGGCGGGAGACCGCGATCATTCCGCCGGGGATCGCCCAGATGAGCGTCAGCAGGCTGTTGGACGCGGCAAAGGAGGAGAGACCCGCGCTTCCGATGTAGACGTCCAGCAGGTGGTTGACGATGAGGCCGCGGGCGGTCTGGTAGATGTTGCTGATCGCGCCGGGGAGACCGATTCGGAAGATCTGGAAGGTGTCGGCCCAGCGGATGCCGCGCAGCCGCATGCGGAGATGGGTCCGGCCGGAGAGGAAGGTCTCGGCCTGGACGAGGAAGAAGATCCACAGGCCCAGGGAGGAGGCCAGCGCGAGACCGAAGGCTTCGAGGCTGAGGACCTGGACGAAGATGAAATTCAACAGGATATTGGCGGCGATGTAGATGAGGCTGGCGAAGATGGTGCGCCGGCCTTTGTTCTCGATGGCGAGGAAGGAGGCCAGGGAGCTGCCGAGCACGAGGGGAACGGTGCCGATAGCCATGCCCAGAATGTACTGGTTGAAGATCCTGCGCACTTCCGCGTCTCTGGTCAGAAAGCCCGTGAGGTCGAAGACGCCCAGGGCAGAGTAGGCGAGGATGAAGGCGATGGCGACGAGGAGGGAGAGCACGAGGTTCAGGGAGAAGACGTTCTGCATCTTATCCTGCTCGTTGCGGCCCATGTATTTGCCGCAGAGGATCGCGCAGCCGCCGACCAGGACGGTGGTGACCGAGGTGATCAGCATGTTGAGAGG
>JAFPYK010000162.1 GCA_017412265.1 Lachnospiraceae bacterium | reverse complement strand
CCGATAGAGAAGAGAGTAACTGATTATTGTGCAAGTAAGCGGGAAAAGGGCTGCGGCAGCTGTTGATGTGAGAGCATCGAGGGCGCGGCGGCCCTTTTGCCTTGTGATGCGGCAGGGCTGCCGGTACGGGCCGGCGATCCGCAGGCAACCGGACTGGGGAATCTTCTGGTGCAATTTTATGCACAGGGCAGGATCAAATCTCTGGAGCAGATGCGGCAGGAGGCCGCACGGGTGTGTGAGATGAAGGAATATCTTCCACAGACCGAATGATGTCTGGACAAAAAGGGGAAAGGGTCAAGCAAAATACAAAATTTCGTATTTTGACTTGACCCTTTTTTAATAATATGATATAAAAAGGTAAAAGGGAGAGCCTCAGGTTGTGTTCGGGTTTTTTGTAAGGAGCTCTCTCAGAGACAACAGCAAGATGGAACAGGAAGGAAGGTGAGGGGCTTGGCTGATCTGCTTCGTGAGACTTACCGGGTGAACCGGGATGATGCCGGACTCCTTCATAAGATTCGGTATTTTGCCCTGGATATGGACGGTACGGTCTATTTCGATGAGACGTGGATCCCCGGGGCCAGAGAGTTTCTGCGGAAGCTGGAGGAGACCGGGCGGAAGTACTGTTTCATGACGAACAATTCCTCCAAGGGGATGGATCAGTATATCGACAAGCTGCACCGCATGGGGCTGGATATCGACCTGGAGACGCAGATGGTCTCGTCGGGCGCGGCTACGATTGACTACCTGAAGAGGGAGCATCCGGGCAAGAGTGTGTTCCTCTTCGGCAACCGGGTGCTGAAGGATGAGTTCGAGGCGAAGGGAATCCGCCTGGCGGAGGAGAATCCGGACCTGATTGTGACCGCATTTGCGCAGGAATTTGACTATAAGGACCTCTCGGTGCTGTGTGACCTGCTCTCGAGGGGGATGCCCTTCATCGCGACGCATCCGGACTATGTGTGCCCGACGAAGCAGTATGCCTGCGGATTTATGCCGGATATCGGCGCGCTGCACGCGTTTATCAAGGCGGCGACGAAGAGGGAGCCGGAGGTGATCATCGGCAAGCCGAAGGGCGAGATCATCCGGTATGCGCTGAAGACGATGGGCGCTTCGGCGGAGGAGACGGCGGTCGTGGGTGACCGGCTGTATACGGATGTGCGGTCGGGCGTGGATAACGGGCTGACCGGGATCTTCGTGCTGAGCGGAGAGGGGACGCTTCATGACATCGAGACCATGGGTGTCGTGCCGACATTGACATTTGATTCGGTGGAGGAGATGATTCCTCTTCTGTGAGAGGACTCCGTGGGGCGTAGGCTCCACGGAAACCCGGTCCGGGAAAATATATTTTTTTACACAGAATTTACAAAATTCAGTATATTGTATCAATGTATCAAAAATCACAGTATTTTGATATGACAATTTGATCTTTATGTGGCGGCGGGCCCGAAGCGCGGGTGGGCAGTTCCGCGCGGAGGACAGCAGCCATATAAATATACAGGGTAACTCATTAACAAGTTCCATTCACCTATCACCATTCACTTTTTCACCTAAGGCGCCGCGAAGGGCGGCGCCGATAAGAACAATTAAGGAGGACTGAAATGAAAGAGAAAATTCCCGGCAGAGGTATGTTTTTGACCTCGCTCGGCTGGGTCGCGATGTTCCTTGCGTATTTCGGAACATTTGCACTGGGTATTATCCTGCCGTTCATGTGCGAGGATATGGGTGCCGATGCGGTTTCTCTGGGATCGACCCTGAGTTCTGTGGCATTCGCTTGTAAGGTTGTTGTTTATATTCCTTTCGCCCTGTGGGCTGCTCGTGCCAACCCGAAGTTCTTCCTGGCGATCGTTTACATCGTGCTGGGCGCTTCCCTGATTCTGCACGGTCTTGCCAACAACGTCCCGATGCTTTATGTCGGACGTATCCTGATGAGCTGCGCCGGTGCAGGTATCTCCGCACCTCTGGCTCTGGTGAAGACCAACTGGATCCCGAGAACTCGTCTGGGCGGTATCAACGGTATTGAGAACGCAGTCGGTACGGTCGGACAGTACGTCGCACTGAGTGTGACTGCTCCTCTGATTGCCCTGCTTGGTTCCTGGAGAACCGTTCTGGCAGTGTTTGGCGGCATCGGCCTGATTGCAGGTGCTCTGTGGATCATCTTCTTCAAGGAGAATGAGGCGGTCGGCAAGATCGTTCCTGCACAGAAGAAGCCTTTCCTTGAGCCTCTGAAGGAAGCTCTGAAGCATCGTTCTGTATGGCTTCTTGGTATCGGCTGGCCCGGAACCACCCTGGTCTGGATCGCTATCACCACCTTCTGGCCCACCTATGCGAGCACCGAGCTTGGCATCAGCCTTGCAACCGCAGGTGTCCTGGTCGGCCTGATCCCGATCGGTTCCATCATCGGTTCCCTGACTGCTCCGAAGCTTGCGGACTGGATCGGCGTCGACAAACTGATGCTGTGGCCTTGGGGCCTGATCCTGCCGGTTGTTTACTTCCTGCCGGTAGCTTCTTCCAGCGTTGTTGTCGCAGCGATCTGCTTCTTTATCGCAGGTTACGGCGCTTACGCATTCGTACCGGTTGCCATGACGCATCTGTACAAGATCCCGGGCATCAGCCCTGCTGCGATCGGTACCGGTATCAGCTTCATCCTGACCCTGACCTCCATCGGTGGAACCTTAGCCGGCACGATCGTGAAGTCCCTGTATGCAAGCATGGGCCTGGCCGGCGCGCTGAAGGTCTGCTGCCTGTCTCCTCTTCTTTGGTTCGCTACGACCATCTTCCTGCCTGAGTACGGCAGAAAGGCTATGGAGAAGAAGGCTGCGGAAGCTGGCAAATAATTCTTCAATCATTTGATGAGAGGGGCTGCTGCCCGCAGCCCCTTCTATACTTGAGAGCCGGCCGGCACGGCCGTTCAACCGTGCAGATTGATTCGAAAGAAAAGGAGGGAGGCTCTTGATCGAAACATTTAAGCAGCTGCTCGCGAAGAACGAACAGCTGAACAAGTACGACATTGGCATCACAATCGATGAGGACCGTGTGGCAACTCTGACCGGTGAGGTCGATACCTGGCAGCAGGTGGTTGACATCGGACACATCGCAGGCGGGATCAAGGAGATCTACAGCGTGGTCAACAATATCACGGTGAAGGGCCTTGAGATTCCGGTTCCGGATTACACGAAAGAGATCGAGACTGCCCGTAAGATCGGTGTAATCCATGAGACGGACGTGCTGGTGATCGGTGCAGGCGTGAGCGGCTGCAGCGTTGCCAGGACGATGAGCAAGCATTCGCTCCGGGTTGCCGTGGTGGACATGCATGACGACGTCAGCATGGGCGCATCCAAGGCCAACAGCGGTGCGATTCATCCCGGACATATGGCGAAGGCCGGCACGCTGAAGGCCAAGCTGAATGTCAAGGGAAATGCGATGTTTACGCAGCTGCACGAGGAGCTGGGATTTGACATGAAGCGCCGCGGCGGATATGGCATCGGCTACGACGAGGAAGACAAGAAGGTCCTGGAGTATATCGTGAAGACCGCGAAGCTCAACGGGGTTCCGGGATGTGATTTCTTCCCGGTGGATGAGCTGCTGAAGCTGGAGCCCAACATCAAGGGCCGTCCGATCATTGCGACGCACAACACCACGATGGGTACCGTAGAGCCCTACGAGGTTGTCATCGCGCTGGCCAACAGCGCGGCGCTGAACGGGGTGAAATTCATCCTGGGCGCACAGGTCTACGGAATTGAGATCCTGGGGGACCGTGATTTCACGGTGATCACGCGCAAGGGCCTGATCCGCACGAAGTATATCGTGAACGCGGCGGGCGTACATGCGGATGACGTGGCAGAGATGGTGGACGATAAATTCTTCACGATCCATGCCCGAAGAGGAACGATTCCGATCTTTGATAAGAGGATTCCTTATCCGTACAGCACCGGCATCGGCACGGTGTCGAAGACACGTAACGTGGAGAGTAAGGGCGGCGGCTGCGGTATGACTCCGGAGGGCAATATCAACTCCGGACCGTCTGCGACGGAGACACCCTATAAGGATGATACAGCCACCTACAAGAGTGACCTGGATTACGCGATGCGAATCGCCTACAGTGTGGTGGATTACCTGAAGCCTTCGGATGTGATCACTTATTTCACCGGCGTGCGCGCGGCAGACTACAAGGAGGATTTCATCATCGGAATGTCCAAGAAGGTCTGCGGCTTCGTGAATGTCGCGGCGATCCAGTCGCCGGGCTTCGCTTCCTCGCCGGCAGTGGCCGAGATGGTGGAAGGGATCATCCTGGACGACTGCAAGGCTGCGGATATCCCGGTAGAGGATAACCCGAACTACGATCCGTTCCTGAAGCCGAAGGCGAATTTCCGGAGGCTGTCCCACGAGGAGCAGGATCGGCTGATCCAGGAGAATCCGAAGTACGGCCATGTGATCTGCCGGTGTGAGACGATCACGGAGGGCGAGATCCTTGACGTGATTCATTCTCCGATCGTTCCGACTTCGGTGGACGCGATCAAGCGCCGCACCAGGGCCGGTATGGGACGCTGCCAGGGAGGATTCTGCCAGCAGAAGGTCGTGGAGATCCTGGCCAGGGAACTCGGCAAAGACTGGGTGGAGATCAACTTGAAGGACGAAGGATCGAACGTGCTTGCGGCACATAACCGGGAGGAGGCGACGACGGATGAAGATGCTTAACTGTGATGTAGCCGTCATCGGCGGAGGCCCGGCGGGGCTCGCGGCAGCGGCGAAGGCAAGACAGCTGGGCGCGGAAAATGTCCTGATTCTGGAGAGGGACATCCGTTCGGGCGGTATCCTGAGGCAGTGCGTCCACGACGGCTTCGGCCTGGTCCGGTTCGGCAAGCGGATGAGCGGCGGCCAGTATGCGCAGCATTTCCTGGATGAAGTGAATGAGCTCGGGATCCGGCAGCTGTTAAACACGATGGTCCTGGAGATCACGAAGGACCGGGTGATCTATGCGTGCAATGAGACGGACGGAATGCTCCGGATCACGTGCGGGGCGATCATCCTGGCGATGGGCTGCAGAGAGCGCACGAGACAGCAGGTATTTATCATGGGCACGCGTCCGGCGGGTATCTTGACGGCCGGCGCGGTGCAGCGTTATATCAACATCGAGGGATATCTTCCCGGTAAGAAGGCGGTCATCTTAGGCTCCGGCGATATCGGCCTGATCATGGCCAGACGAATGACACTGGAAGGAATGGAAGTGGAGGGCGTCTATGAGCTGATGCCGACACTGGGCGGCCTGCGCCGGAACAAAGTGCAGTGCCTGGATGAATTCGGAATTCCGCTTCACCTGTCAACCACCGTGACCCAGGTATACGGGGAACAGCGGCTGGAGGGACTGACGGTCCAGCAGGTGGATGAGAACCGCAATCCGATTCCGGGGACCGAGCGCTACATTGAGTGCGACCTGCTGGTGCTGGCGGTGGGCCTGATTCCGGAAAATGAGCTTTCCATCGCGGCGGGGATCGAGATGGATCCGACGACCCGCGGACCGGTGGTGGACGAGAGCATGATGACTTCGATCCCGGGCATCTTTGCCTGCGGCAATGTGGCGGCGGTCTTCGACCTGGTGGACTATGTATCTGAGACCGGTGAGACGGCTGCACGGGGAGCGGTGCGCTTCCTGCAGGGCGAGATCTGTGCGGACGAACCGTATGTGCAGATCGAAAAGGGCGAGAATGTGGGCGTGATGATCCCGCAGAGATTCCACCCTTCCTGCATCGGAGACGAGGGCCTCTCGGTCTATCTGCGTGTGACAAAGCCGTTGGAGAAATGTGTCCTTCTGGCGAAGGACGGTGACCGCGAGGTCTACCGGAAGCGCCATGATATCGCACTTCCTCCGGAAATGCTCCGCGCGGACATCAAGAAGGATGCCGCGCCTGCGGCCCTGAAGCTGGAAGTGAACGGGTAAGAGGCGCGGGAGGCCGGCTGTGCCGATACAAGAGGAGTAATACGTATGGTTATCGACGTACATCATCATTGGGAACCAAGCGACGGGCTGGAGACCTTCCTCCCGTTTATCTGCCGGTATATCAAGAGCATGTATAAGAGCATGCACTGCCCGGACCTGCCGCTGGAGAAGATCATGGAGGAGTATTTCCGGCTCGCCAATGATCCCTACGGCGAAGTCCTGGTGAAATATATGGAGGAGAGCGGCGTCGACAAATCGGTGGTGTTCTTCTGGGACCGCCCGTCGTATGACGTGGAAACCCTGATGGACATCAACCGCAGAGTCGGAGAGATCGGCCGCAGATTCCCGGACCAGGTGATTCCTTTCGCAAGCGTCAATCCGACCCGTGAGAATGCGCTGGACATGCTCAAAAAGTGTGTGGAGGATTACGGCCTGGTCGGAATGAAGTGGCATCCGGATGTCGCCGGATTCAATCCTTCGGACAAGAAGTTTTATCCGATGCTCGAGAAGATGAACGAGTACAAGATGACGCTGGTGACGCATACCGGATCGCTTCCGGCCCCGTCCAAGTCTCTGTACGCGCATCCTCTGCTGCTGGATGAGATCCTGGTTGATTTCCCGAATATCAACATCATCGCGGCGCACAGCGGCTGGCGCTGGTGGCCGGAGCTGGCGGGCGTCATGGAGTGGAAACCGCGCATCTACGGCTGCCTGACCGAGTGGCAGCTGATGGCGGTGGCCGATTACGACTGCTTCTGCCGGACCCTTCGCGAGATGATCGACCGGATGGGGATCGAGCGCCTGATGTGGGGAACGGACAACCCGAGCTTTACGGCACTGATGTCGGTCAAGGACTGGGTTGAGACGATCAGGAGCCTTCCTGAGAGAGCTCCCGAGGGCATCGTATTTACCAGAGAAGAGACCGAAGCGATCCTGGGCGGCAATGCAAAGCGGCTGTTTCAGCTGTAACATTGCCCGGATCTGACCCCGTCTCACGAAACTATCATGGAGGTGGCCATGATCAAGAAGAATTATACATGTACTGTCTGTCCGCGCAGCTGCAGCCTGACGGTGACAGATGTGGACGGTGAACTGGCGATTGAGGGATTCACCTGCCTGCGGGGCAAAGAATTTGCGAGAAATGAGTATCTTCATCGGATGAGGACAATCACCTCCACCGTGAAGGTGGAGGGCGGAGAGTTCTCCCGGGTCGGTGTCGCGGGTTCCTGCGAGATACCGAAGGAGAAGCTCGGCGAGTGCCTGCGCCAGGTCTATACCGTCTGCGTCAAAGCACCTGTGAAGGCCGGCGAGGTCCTGCTGTCCGACGTCTGCGGCACCGGCTGTGACGTTCTGGCTGCGATGGATGTGGCAGCGAAAACATAAGTCACACGGAGGGTGAGTCATGAAGAGTGACATGCTGACGATCCTCCTCGTCCGCCACGGGATGACCAAGAACAACACGGAGGGCCGCTTCTGCGGAATCACCGATTATGTTCTGACGGAGGAGGGCAAGGAGAAATTACGGGCCATGGTGGCGGCTCATCCCTATCCGGTGCCGGAAGTGATCTATACCAGCCCGGCGACCCGGTGCATCGAGACTCTGCAGATCTGCTTCCCGGGGATGGATTACGAGGTCGTGGAGGACCTGCACGAGCTGGATTTCGGCGAGTTTGAGGAGAAGACCACCGACGATCTCTGGGCGATCCAGGAGTACTACCAGCGCTGGATGAAGCAGGACCCGACCTTCGCGTTCCCGGGCGGGGAGCTGATCGGCCATGTCGGCGAGAGAGCAAGCAAGGCGCTGATGGAGATTACCCGCCGGTCGTTTGAGGAGGGGAGAACATGCATCGCGGTTGTCACGCACAGCATCGTGATGGGACAGTTCTTCCGCAGGATCTTCCGGAAGCTGCCGGACAGCCCGAACGCGCATTTTGTGGGCAACGGCATGGGGCTTCTGCTGACGGTGGAAGCGAAGGATCTGGACGACGAGAAGCCGTTTGTGTGCCGGGAGATTCTCCCGAAGGGGGCTCCGCTGCCGGATCTGACGAATAATCCTTACTACAAGTACAAAAAGGCCTGAGGCGCGCTGAAGGAGGGATAACCGGAAGCAGCGGCGCGGAGGTGTCTTTTCAAAGTACAATATTATGTAAAATACAGGGCGGCGGCCCCCTTGCGGCGCAAGGAACAGGGACGCCGGGGGGCCGCTGATTTGAAACAGGAGGTGTATTACATGGGCAAGTCGGTTGTTTCGATCGTGAAGAATCCGGTCACTCCGGATGCGGCGCGCATCGACGAGATGGTCCGGCAGGTGGTTGACCAGCTCGGGGGCATGCAATCATTTGTCAAGCCGGGCGACTATGTGGCGATCAAGGGCAACTTTTTTGCCCCGTATCCGCCTCCGGTGATTGTGGATCGCCGGGTCGTCTATTCATTTATCAAGCTGATCAAGGAGGCCGGCGCGGGGAGAATCGTGCTCTGCGAGGCGGTCAGTGTCGGAACCAAGCTGGGACGCGGCACTTCCACGGCTTCCATCCTGGAGGAGATGGGCGTCCGTGACGCGGCGATTGCGGCCGGCGCGGAGGTTCTGTGTCTCGAGGACGATGAGAGAGTCGTCGTGAAGATCCCGGACGGCAAGAGCATCGGGGAAGTGAATTATCCGAAGACTCTGTATGACTGCGACGTCATGTTCGACCTGCCTTGCATGAAGACGCACGCGATGACGCTCGTGACGCTCGGCATGAAGAACTTCCAGGGCATCCTGGACGATGCGCAGAAGTATTACGCGCACCGGGATGATTTCGAGCAGAAGATCGTGGACCTGTTCAAGATCCGGAAACCGGACCTGACGCTGATCGACGGCATCACGGCCATGGAGGGCAACGGCGCCGGCGAACACGGCATCCCGCATCCGATGAATATGCTGCTTGCCAGCCGCGACGTGGTTGCGGTTGACGCGGTGACAACGGCCTGCATGGGCATCGAGGATGTGCTCTGGGTCGGGACGACGAGAATCGGCCAGTATGACGGCATCGGTGTCGCGGACCTGAATGAGATCGATATCATCGGACCTTCGATCGACGAGGTCAAGGAGAAATTCCTGCTGCCGATCACCTACCGGCAGCCGCAGGACCGGAACCTGACCGGCGTGCACAAGAATGTGGACGTGCGCTGCGGCGGCGCCTGCAAGCAGTGCTGGGGCCTGGCTTCGACGATTGCCAGGACGCTGGCGCTCTTCAAGAACGAGAACTATATGCTTCTCGTCGGAAGCGACCCGAAGGTTCCGAACGGAATCACCTGCGACCTGGACAACGTCATCGTCTTCGGCGACTGCGCGTGCTCGGCGACCGGCAACGTCAAGGAGATCCGCAACCGGATGCTCCTGGAGGGCAAGGGCCTGATCGCGCCCGGCTGCCCGCCTTACCGCCCGGCTTCCGCGATGCTGGAAGAGTATCTGATCAAGCGCGGCAAGGTGACCAGAGAGATGCTGACGGCCGGCAACGCGAAGGCGGTCGCGAAGACCTATGCATACTATAAGACGGTGGATCCTACCTGGGTGCCCAAGAGCGAGCAGGGGAAAACCGATGGCGAGTAAATGATCCGGACAGAGAGCCCGGTGACATAGCAGTGACAATACAACATTAAGGAGGAGTCAAATGTTAATTAGCAAGGAAAAAGCAATTGCGGATCTGATTGAACTTCTCGGCGCAGAGAAAGTCCTGACCGACAAGGCTGCCCTGGAAGGCGGCGAGGGATTTAACAGAAGCTATGAGAAGGCTTTCGGCCTTCGCACGAATCCGCTACCGATGGCTGTCGTGGAAGCGAAATGCACCGACGACATCGTGAAGGCGATGAAGTATTGCAACGAGCAGCTGATCAATGTGATTCCGAGAACCGGATGCAGCTCCGGCGAGGGCCTTCTGGAGGTCCGTGACCCCAGAACCATCATCCTCGACGGCGCTCCGATGGATCAGATCATCGACATTGACCCGTACAACATGATGGCGACCGCGCAGTGCGGTGTCCCGCTTCATGTGCTCGAGGATAAGGTGCGTGAGTTCGGCCTGACCACCGGCCACAGCCCGCAGTCGCAGCCGGTTGCATTTATGGGCGGCCTCGTGGCGACCCGCAGTATCGGCCAGTTCTCCACCTATTACGGCGGCATTGAGGATATGCTCTGCGGCCTGGAGGCGGTTATGCCGGATGGCAGAGTGATCCGCATCCGTCCGGTGCCTCGTCGTGCGAGCGGCCCGGATATGAGACATCTGTTCCTGGGTTCGGAAGGCGGCCTGGCTTATATCACGGAAGTGACCGTGAAGCTCTTCCCGTATTATCCGGATTATATGTGGATGGGCGGCTATATCATGAAGGATATGGCGACCGGCTTCAAGGCGGTCCGCGACGTTATGGCGAAGGGCTACAAGCCGTCGGTGGTGCGTCTGTATGACAAGCCCGATATCGACTACAACTTCGGCAGCGTCGAGTTAAAGGATGAAGAGGCCTTCATGTTCTTCACGGTGGAAGGCCCGGAGGCGGTTGCGAGAGCAAACGGCGACGGCATCCACGCGATCGCGGAGTCCTACGGCGGGCAGTACATCGGCACCAAGGCAGTCGAGCACTGGCTGGAGCACAGAAATGATGTCTGCAAGCTGATCGGCAATCCTCTGCTTCATCAGCGCTACCGCGAGAAGAACATCTACTATGCGACCACGGAGATCTCCGCGAATTGGAGTGATATCGCGAAGATCTACGAGGATGTGATGGCCAATGTGCCGGGCAAGATCGACAACCTGGTCATGCTGGGCGGCCACGTATCCCACAGCTACATCAACGGTACGAACATCTACTTCGTATACCAGCTGAAGATCTCCGCGCCGGAGAACTTCTACGAGGAGCACTGCAAGATCGTCGACGCGATCTGCGAAGAGGTCCTGAAATATCCTACCGGCGGTGCGGTGCACCATCACGGCATGGGCAAACAGAGAGTACATTTCTCCCCGATCGAGCACGGCAGCTCCTTCAGCCTGCTGGAGGACATCAAGAAGATGATGGATCCGAACAGCATCATGAACTACGGCGTGCTGGTGCCGCGGTACGAGAAATAATCCGAAGACGATTCTGTCAATGCATTTGAAACATTTGCGATCATAGGAGGACGCGATTATGAAGTATTTTATCGGTACGGACAGTGGTACGCAGAGCAGCAGAGTCATCATCTTTGACCAGAACGGCAAGGTCGTATCGAAGGGTTCTGCGAAGCATCCGGATCTGATCTCGGAGCATCAGGGATGGGCCGAGCATGACTATGACGACTGCTGGAACGGCTTCTGCGAGGCAGCGAAGATGGCTATGGCAGGGTTTGACGGAGATCCCGCAGACATCGTCGGCGTCGGCTTCTCCAGCCAGAGAGGTGTCACCTACGCGCTGGATGAGGACGGCAACCAGCTGCAGCGGCCGATCAGCTGGATGGATAAGAGAATGGCCTTCGGCATCGAAGACTTCTACCGTCCGCTGGATGGATTCACCAGATTCCTGCGGTTCTACTCCAAGGCAAACTGGACCAAGGTCAACCGTCCCGAGGTGTTTGCGAAGACCAGATGGTGGCTGACCAACGGCGGCTACCTCGGATATAAGCTGACCGGCGAGATGGTGGATACCATCGCGAACCAGAACGGCGGCTGGCCGATCGACAAGGCAGAGTCCAGACTTGCGGTGGAGGACTGGAAGTATGACTGCTTCGGCGTGCGCAGAGACCAGATGCCGAAGATCTTCCAGCCCGGCGAGCTGATGGCACGGGTCAACAAGGAAGGTGCGGAGGCTTCCGGACTTCCGGAGGGCATCGGACTGTATGCGTGCGCAGGCGACAAGCAGGGCGAGACCCTTGGCGCCGGCTGCATCCACGACGGTGAGTGCTACATCACCTTCGGTACCTGTACGTCGCTGTGCCTGGTGATGCCGGAGGATAAGCCGGCTCACGACCTGAGCTACCTGACCTACAATGCCTGCGTGCCGAAACAGTTCAACTACGAGGCATCGCTGGCGAAGGGCTACTGGCTGATCTCCTGGTTCCGCGACAATCTGGGCCAGGATCTGGCCGCGGAGGCGAAGGCGAAGGGCTGCAGCATCGAGCAGCTGTTAAATGACGAGGCGGCGGATGTGCCTCCTGGGTGCGAAGGCCTGGTGATCTGGCCTGACTGGCAGGCACTGAGCGCGAGACCTCACGGCAAGGGCGTCATGCTCGGATTTGACGGACGCCATAAGAGAAAACATATGTATCGTGCTATGATTGAAGGCATTTCTCAGCAGCTCAAGATCAACACCGACGTGATGTGCGCGGGTGTGGGCGTTGAGGTGAAGAGCATCATCGCCGGCGGCGGCGGCTCCCTGAGCCCGATCACCATGCAGGCGACGGCGGATATCTTCAACTGCCCGGTGAGCCGGACGGATACCGCAGAGACCTGCTCGCTGGGCGCTGCGATCTCGGCGGCAGTCGGAAGCGGCTTCTACAAGGATTACGATGAAGCTGTGGCTCACATGGTCCGCGTGACGGATACCTTCTATCCGGTGCCGGAGAATGTGAAGCTTCTCGGCGAGCTTCGTGAGAAGGTCTTAAAGCCGATGTATCCGACGCTGAAGCCGATCTTTGCCGACCTGGCAGAGCTGACCGACGAGAAGTAAACCATCCTTGCGGAGACTGACGGTTTCTACAGGGCACGTAAGCGAAGCAACCTAGGAAATGTGGTAACCCGGTACGGCCCGCCCGCGCGCTGTGCCGGGTTATTGCATTCAGACCGGAGAAGGAAGGTGCTTATGAAGATTTATGAGAAGATCCGGATCGGAGAGGTTACGGTGTCGAACCGGCTGGTCCGGGCAGCGCTGGTGACCCAGACCGGAAGCCCCGAAGGGCGGGTGACCGACGCCACCATCGCCCATTATAAGGCCAGGGCCGGAGGAAATCTGGGACTGATCGTCACAGGGATGCTGGGCGTCCACGTCTCCGGAAAGGGTATCCCCTCGCAGCTGATGATTGACACGGATGAGGCCGTAGAGAGCCTGCGCCGGCTGACGGAGGCGGTGCACGAGGCGGGGCCCGCGAAGATATTTGCCCAGATCGCCCATTGCGGAAGCAAGACGGATCCCAGGATTACGGGAGCTCCGCTGATGGGACCTTCCGCGGTGATGAACCGGGGGCTTCGGCCGGGGCAGACGGCCCCGATTCCGGAGGAGATGACGAAGGCCCAGATCCGGGAAGTGGAGGATGCATTTATTCTTGCTGCCCAGAGAGCCTTCCGGGCCGGTTTTGACGGGGTAGAGCTGCATGCAGCCCACGCCTACCTGCTGAATCAATTCTATTCACCTCTGACGAACCTGCGGGAGGATGAATACGGCGGAAGCCTGGAAAACCGCCTGCGGATCACCACAGAGATTCTGCGGGGCGTGCGGGAGAGCGTGGGAAGCAAGATGGCGGTCTCGGTCCGCTTTGGTGCCTGTGATTACATGGAGGG
>JAFPYK010000161.1 GCA_017412265.1 Lachnospiraceae bacterium | reverse complement strand
GCTTCATTTCCTGACGATCCGCGACCGCGACGGGCGGCGCACGTATGAGAGAGGCGCTTGCATGATGTTCCTGCGGGCGATGAGGCACGTCTACGGGAGACGGCTGGGGACCGTGAAGCTGGAGTATTCGATCGCGGATTCGATCTATTTCACGGTGGAGCGGCCGGAGGACCTGACGGTGGAAGGCATCGCCGAGGTGAAGGAGACGATGCAGCGGTACGCGAAGGAGGATGAGGTCTTCTGCAAGACGAAGATGCAGACCGATGAGGTGCGTGAGCTGTTCCGGCGGCACAAGATGACGGATAAGGACCAGCTCTTCCGGTTCCGGCGCACGTCCACGACCAATGTCTACAGCCTGGGCAATTACCGGGATTATTATTACGGCTACATGCCGCCGTCTGCGGGATACTGCAGCGTGTTCGACCTGAAGAAGTTTTCGGACGGTGTGCTGCTGGTCCTTCCGGGCACGGACTCTTATGAGGTGCCGGGCAGCAGCGAGGTGCCGGAGAAACTCTTCCTCACGATGGAGCGCAGCAACCGGTGGGGCAAGGATATCGGGGTTCCGACCGTCGGCGCGCTCAACACTGCCATCACGCGGGGCGAGGGGCGCAAGATCATCCTGGCCTCGGAGGCTTATCAGGAGCACCTGATCGGCGAGATCGCGGGAAGGATCCGGGAGGAGAACCGGAGGATCGTGATGATCGCCGGGCCATCTTCCTCGGGCAAGACGTCGTTCTCGCACCGGCTCTCGATCCAGCTGGCCAATGTAGGCCTGCACGCGCATCCGATCGCCGCGGACAATTATTTCGTGGACCGCGAGAAGACGCCGAAGGATGAGAACGGGGAATATGATTTCGAGTGCCTGGAGGCGTTAAACCTCGAGCAGTTTAACGAGCAGATGGTCTCGCTGCTTCGAGGGGAAGCTGTGGAGCTGCCGGTGTTCAATTTCAAGTCCGGCAGGCAGGAGTTTCACGGCAACCGCACGACGCTCGGGAAGGATGAGGTGCTCGTGATCGAGGGCATCCACTGCCTGAATGACCGTTTCTCCTACGCAATTCCGGAGGAGGATAAGTACAAGGTCTATATCAGTGCGCTGACAGCCCTGAATATCGACGAGCACAACCGGATCCCGACGACGGACAACCGCGAGATCCGTCGGATGGTGCGCGACGCGCGAACGCGCGGCATCACGGCCAGGGAGACGATCGCAAGATGGCAGTCGGTGCGCCGGGGCGAGGAGAGGCATATCTTCCCGCACCAGGAGAAGGCGAACGTGATGTTCAACTCGGCGACCCTCTATGAGCTTGCGGTGCTGAAGACATTTGCAGAGCCGCTGCTCTTTGCGATCCCGCAGGATGCGCCGGAGTATCCGGAGGCGAAGAGGCTGTTAAAGTTCCTGGAGTATTTCCTGGGGCTCTCCTGCGAGGACGTGCCGAACAACAGCCTGATCCGGGAATTCATCGGCGGGAGCATCTTCCCGGTCGGGTAAATGTTCTCTGGCGAGATACAAAATGTGAAATATACTTGACATTTCGACAGACACCTGCTATCCTTTGGGCAAAGGGAAAAGGAGGTGTCTGTGATGGTATTTGAAGAACAGCCGGTGAGTTTCGGGTTTTATGTCGTGATTGCGCTGATTCTGGCAGGTGCGTTTTTTGCAGGATCGGAGAAGCGGCTGGCGATGGTGGGACGTCCGGACGAGCGGGAGAAAGGAATCCGCCTTGAGGTGTTTCGCATCGGATTTTTCCTGCTGGTTCTGGGCCAGGTCGTTGTCACCTGTGCAGTGCATGTCGAAGAGAGTCTGCGGGCAATTGCGCCGGAGATCCTGATGCTCTTTACTATGCTTGTCTGCATGGGCATGGGACTGGTGTGCCTGTGGAAGGACGCGGCATTTACGGCTCCGGAGGGAAGGCGGCGGATGACGCTGATGCTCGGCGGGCTGACGCTCGCGGAGGGTGTTCTGATGGTGCGGTCGTTTCTGGCGGCCGGGGGCGAGGAGAATCCGATGGTGATCCGGAATTCCCCGGTGACCGAACTGATCGTATTTCTGCCGCTCTTGATTACCTTTGTGAATTTTGCGGCGAAAACGCTCGTGGATGCGAAGCGTGACGCGCAGGAGGAGCGGGAAGAAGAGGAGTCACGGCAATGAAGAACCTGCGCCTGAAGGCTGCCCGCGCGGCGAAGGATCTGTCGCAGGAGGAGCTCGCGAGACGCGTCGGAGTCTCGCGACAGACCATCCTCGCGATTGAGAAAGGTGAATACAATCCGACGCTGCGTCTGTGTCTGGACATCTGCAGGGTGCTGGACAAGACGCTGGATGAATTGTTTTGGGAGTGAGAGAGTTGCGCAAACGAGTGTGGCGGGAAATGTGCTTTATTCTGGTTATTGTGCTTTGCATGACCGGATGTGCCAGAGGAACATCGGAAGGAACGGTTCCTGTGACAGAGAAAGAGGCTGTGAGCGAGGATGCGGCAT
>JAFPYK010000160.1 GCA_017412265.1 Lachnospiraceae bacterium | reverse complement strand
GGGATGCTTCATCACACAGGCAAAACTCTGATACAGGACCCCCGGCACATCCGGGTTCTCCCTGTTGAACCGGCGCATTTGCTCCGTCGTCATATCCCTGCAAAGCTGCAGGAAATCTGGCTTTTGGTCGCCGACGAGCCGGATCCAGTTATTGATTGCAAGCGCAGCCGTATCCCACACCGGGCGCGGCAGCGCAAACATCCGGTCCAGAGTCTTCGACCCGTGATGCGGTGTCGCGACGGTCGTCAGGCTCGCGATCCGGTCACCGCAGCCGAAGGAAGAGGCAGCCATTCTGGCGTCCAGGCCACCCTTCGAGTGTGCGATCACATGAACCTTCTCACAGCCGGTCTCCTCGGTGATTTCGCGGATACGCGCAGCGATCACCTCCGCATTCGTCTCGATCCCGGCCCAGCAGTCCTGAAGCCCGTACCGGATCACAGCTCCTTCGGACTCCAGCCGCGAGGGGATCCGTCCCCAGTAGACCGGCCACTTCAGATCCCGAAACCCGGCACCGTGGATCAGCACGATCGGGTACTTCGTCCTGCATCTCTCACCCATGTCTCATTTCCCTCACTTGATTTCTTCGGGCAGCACCGTTCAGGCCTTCTCTTCTCTCAGCCGCCGGATCTCCCTCTGGAGGATCTCCTCCGCGTCCGCGCCTTCGATATCCAGCCCGGCCGCCTGCACGAGACAAACCTCCGGAATACCGTAATAGCCGAGGCAGAGCGCCTTCACATATCCGTATCCGAATTCCTCTGGCACCACAGGCCCTCCGGCCGTTGTGACATACGTCAGCTTCTTTGCCCTGCAGAGTCCCTCCGGCACCCCGTCGCTGCGGTACCGGAAGGTAATCCCGACCACGTTGACCAGCTCCAGATACTGCTTCAGGGCTGCCGGAAACGAGAGATCCCAGTAAGGGGCGGCGATCACGATCTCATCCGCCCGTGCGAAGGCATTGGTCAGGTCAAACATCGGATCATCCAGCTTCCCTTCGGATACCAGGCGGTCCCTGCGGCAGAGGAATTCCTCGTCCACCCTGGGAAATGCACACCTCTCCAGGCAGATCTCGGTCACTTCCTCTCTTCTGCCCTCCAGCAATACCTCAGCCAGCCGCTTCGTCCTCGACTGCCCCCTGACACATGCGTTAATGAATAAAATCAAGAAAGGTTCATCTCCTTTCCACACCGCGGATCAGGGAGAACTCTCCCTGATCCGTGCTGCGTGACATCAATAATTCTCTTTCCTCACTTCAAAGTACGCCTGCGGATGATTACAGACCGGACAGACCTCCGGCGCTTCCAGACCGACCACGACGTGGCCGCAGTTGCGGCACTCCCACCTCGTCACTCCGCTCTTCTTAAAGACCGCCATGGTCTCCACATTCTTAAGCAGCGCGCGGTATCTCTCCTCATGCATCTTCTCGATTGCCGCTACGCCGCGGAACTGCGCCGCCAGCTTGTCAAATCCCTCTTCCTCGGCCTCTCTCGCCATGCGCTCGTACATGTCGGTCCACTCGGCGTTCTCGCCCTCCGCCGCGTGCAGCAGGTTCTCCGCGGTATCGCCCAGCTCGCCCAGAGCCTTGAACCAGAGCTTCGCGTGCTCCTTCTCATTCTCCGCGGTCTGCAGGAAGAGCGCCGCGATCTGCTCATAGCCCGCCTTCTTCGCCACCGACGCGAAATACGTATACTTATTTCTCGCCTGGGACTCGCCGGCAAATGCCTCCCACAGGTTCTTCTCGGTCTTGGTCCCCACATACGGGTTCTTCTTCTCTTCCTCTACCTTCTTGAACTTCTCTGCAGGCTGCCTGCACACCGGACATTTCTCCGGAGGCTGCTCTCCCTCATGCACATAACCACAGATCGTACAAACCCACTTCGTCATCTTCTTTTCTCCTTTCTTAACATCACTTTTTTCATTATTCGGAACATTTTCCAGTATCTTTTCTGCCGCACCCGCAGGAAACTCCGGTGTCGGAGGCTCCTGGGCCAGCTTCTCGACCAGCTCATGCGCGTTGCCGCTCTGAGGCAGCATATAGCCGGCCTCTCGCATGATATCCTCGGCGATCAGCCGTTCAGACTTCGCCACAGCCTTCATCAGCCGGTTCAGGCCGTCAAGCTCCGTCTCCTCCGCGATCTGCAGGGCGGACTTCTCGCCGTCCATCTTGCTCTGCGCCAGCTCGTTCAAGACGCCCCGCACCGCATCGGTTTTCGGCTGCTGCGGAGGGAACTCCTCCGGAACCATACTGATCGCGCCGCTGGGACATGCTCCCGCGCACACGCCGCATCCGATACACTTCTCCGTATCGATGATACTGTTCTCCGTGTCGGTTGCCCCGGTCGGACAGACGTAGAGGCACAGGCAGTCTTTCGTGCAAAGCCGGATATTTCTCACTGCAACACTCTTCATCCT
>JAFPYK010000159.1 GCA_017412265.1 Lachnospiraceae bacterium | reverse complement strand
GAGAAACTTTCCAACTTGTGATCAGGCGATTGATACGAACGCTGCCCGCAGCATTGCTGCGGGCTTATTTTGTGTGCGCGTCACTCACCCACTAAGTACCGGCACTCGCAAAGGGTCTGCTCACAGAGGTGCCGCCGCTCTTCGAGTCGAGGACGGTAGTGTGCGGAGATCGGTACGTAGAATGTTGTGGAATTCGCGGATTTTGGTCTGCATGCCGGGGATCGGGTGTTCCGTTCATCAGTAGGGTGTTGGGGAGAAGAAGTGTCGTTCGCGACTCGATAGAAAAACACCCGCATCCACGAACGATTCGGTTTACCGTGTTCGAGGATGCGGGTGTTTTTTATTCGTTCACTGTGATGTCTTCAAGCGCGCCCTTGCGCACCCAGACGGACACATTTCTTGCAGATGTCCCGAAGCAGCCGCAGCCGTTCTCGTCGATGACGACCGGCTCCGTGCAGTTGCCGAGCACGTCATAGAAGGTTTCTCCGGCAAAGGATTTGCCCATCTCCATGGTCTTGCAGCCCTCGGCTCCGTTGCTTAAGACGACCGCGAGGCCGGAATCTTTGTGTTCCGCATCGCCCCTTCGCACCCAGCCGATGATCGAGGGATCGTCCAGGTATTCGGCCTGCTCTCCGTAGGCGTACGATCTGCGGAGCTTGATCATCTTCCCGAGATTGGGGATCATCGGGAGATTCTTCGGTGGATTCCCGTAATAATCGGAGTAGAACACGCAGGGCGTGCCTCCCTCGTGCAGGAGGATCATCGCGTAGGCCAGCGGCTTGAACCACTCCGCGACGTAGGACTCCAGGCTCTGCCCGTACTGCGTGTCGTGGTTGTCGACAAAGGTCACGGCACGGCCGGGGCGTTCCCTGACCAGCGTGCCGTCAAAGATCCGGCTCATATCGTAGCCGCCGTCCTGAGAGGCGTGGAAGAAGTTGTAGTGCAGGGCGACGTCAAAGAGCGACATCTCGTCATCCACCTGATCCAGATAGTAGAGCAGCCGTCCGACGTCCCCGCTCCAGTACTCGCCAACCGCGGGCATATCCTCGCCGAGGTGATTGCGCAGATCGTGCAGCAGCTCCTTGTAGAACGGGAAGGAGATGTGCTTGACCGCGTCCAGGCGAAGCCCGTCGATCCCGGTGGTCTCGATATACCACTCGAGCCATTTGCGGGTTTCCCTCACGACGACCGGATTGTTCATGTCGACGTTCATGCCCATCAGGTAGTCGAAATTGCCCTTCTCCGGGTCGGTATCCGGATCCCAGTGCTTGCCGCGGAAGCGGTAGATGATGTCGGCCGTCTCCGCGTTCTCGGCCCAGTCCGTGCCGGAGAAATGCCTGTGATTCCAGGTAAAGCGGCTGTACTTGCCGTGTCTTCCCGGGAAGGTAAACTTTGACCACACCTTGACCTTCCGGACTTCTCCGACCTGCTGGTTGCGGTCCTCATTCGAGTCGGTGACCGCAGCGACCTCCTCCAGTTCATCTCCGCCCATCCTGTGATTGAGCACAATATCGGCGAAGACCTTGATGTCAGCCTTCTGAAAGGCTTTGATTGCGTCTATATATTCCTCTTTCGTGCCGTATTTGGTACGAACGGTACCTTTCTGATCAAATTCTCCCAGGTCATACATGTCGTAGACGCCGTAGCCGACGTCCGCCTGGGAGATGCCCTTGTACGCGGGCGGGAGCCAGACCTGCGTGATGCCGAGGTCGGCCAGATTCTGGGCCTTGGCGGCGCATCGTTTCCACCAGAAGCCGTCATTGGGGAGGTACCATTCGAAATACTGCATCATTGTCTGATTCGTTTTCAAAATTCTCACCTCAATTCAGGGAGAGAAGCATCTCTCCGTGACTATGTTCCATCATCCGTGGTGTCCCACGATGAAAAACCCAGGAGGTTTCTCCCAGATTTCGGGGGATTTTAGCACGTTTTAGCGCATTTGTCAAATCCGGGCCTCGTTCAGGCAGGCAGCAGAGACACAAAAGCTGCCCCCGAAGCAAGAGCTTTTGTCTCGCCCGGGGGCAGCTGAATCTGTTGGTAAATGATTCTTTTTACCGGAAGTATTGTTCAAATGCCGCTGTCAGAAGGCAAAGTATGATCAAACATGTGATGATTCGTTTCATAAGGGATCCTTCCCGGGTTTCAGGAGCTCCGGCAGGATCTCCTTTAACTCCCGCAGATCGGTAATGATGTAGTCCGGCTTCGGGTCGAGAGGCTCGCCTGCGTACTCCGGGCGGTATAAGCAGGTCTTCAGCCCGTAAGCTGCGCCGCCGATGTCGGAGGTCATGGAGTCCCCGAGCATCAGGACTTCGTCCGGCCGGATCTCTTCGCCTGTGAGGGCGCGAAGCCTCCGGAAGCATTCGTCGAAGTAGGCTGTCGACGGCTTGGAGCAGCCCATCTCCTCGGAGATGAAGAGTGCGTCGAAGTAGGGCATCATGCCGGAGATCTTCAGGCGGTTCTGCTGCTGGCCGTCCGGGCCGTTGCTTGCGGCGCAGATGAGGACCTTGCCGCGGAGGTATTCGAGTAGTTCCATCGCTCCCGGGATGACGATGGCGTTGTGGAAGAGCTCGCCCTTAAAGTAGTCTTCAAAGGCTTCTCCGTCGCCGTGGAGGCCGAGATGCTCGAAGATGTAGTTCCAGCGGATCTTCAGGAGGCGTTCGTAGGTGAGCTCGCCGCGCTCGATGGCGCGCCAGAGATCTCCGTTGTATCGATGAAAGAGCGGGAACATGTCTTCGGTGTAGGTGCCGATCCCGAATTTCGGGAAGCCTTCGCGCATGGCCTGCCTCGTGTATTCCTGAAAGCTTAAGAGTGTATCGTCAATGTCGATGAAGACTGCTTTGATCATGAGAGCTCCTTTCGAGGTTCATTTCACGTGTCATCAGTATAGCAGAAAGGGGCGAATTCGCCAAGATTCGGTGTGAAGGCTTTGATGAAGAAGTCCTTTACATTGGTTTCACAAAAGGTTATAATACGTGTAGATTATTTCGAAGGAGATTATCACCATGAAGCATATTAAGACTTTAACGACCAAGAATCTGAAGGATACCGTGAAGAAGGGCGGATGCGGCGAGTGCCAGACGT
>JAFPYK010000158.1 GCA_017412265.1 Lachnospiraceae bacterium | reverse complement strand
TTCCGATAGTACATTAACGGCTTTGCCACCGACTCGCCGACAGCCTTCATGCCCGCAAAATGAACCACCGTATCGATCTTCTGCTCCGAAAAGACCTTTCGCAGCGCATCCTCATCGCACGCGTCGATGCGGTAAAACGGAACCGTCTTGCCGGTGATCTTCTCCACGCGACGGACTGCCTCTGCCTTGGAATTATACAGATTGTCAATGATCACGACTTCGTATCCCGCGTTCAGGAATTCGACCGCCGTATGAGATCCGATGTAACCGGCACCGCCGGTCAACAGGATTGCCATAGTTGTCACCCCCTATTCTCGTTCCAGTTCGCGATGGCTCACGATCACGCGCTGCCCCTTCGCGGCCATATGTGCCGCCAGCGCCTGTGCGAAGCACACCGAGCGATGACGCCCGCCTGTGCATCCGAAAGCCACCACGAGCTCGCGCTTTCCTTCCTTGCGGTACAGCGGCAGAAGGAATGTCACAAGTTCAATGATCCTCTCCAGAAGCTCCCGGCTTTCCGGGAAACTCATAATGTAATCCCGCACGCAGTCCTCAAGACCGGTGTGGTTTTTCAACTCTTCGATGTAATACGGATTCGGCAGGCAGCGAACGTCGAAGACGAGATCCGCATCCGACGCGATTCCCTCCTTAAAGCCGAAGGAAAGCGTGCGGATCAGCATGGAATCCGACTCCGGCTCGGCCGAGAGGATCTTCATGATCTTCTCGCGAAGCTGGGCCGCTTTCACCGTCGTGGTGTCGATCAGATAGTCTGATTTGACGCGGATATTTTTCATCCACTCACGCTCCAGCGCAATGGCATCCTCCATTGAAAGATTGCTGTCCTCCATCAGCGGATGCCTGCGGCGCGTGAATTTGTAGCGCTGGATGAGCACCTGCGTGTCGCAGTCGAGGAACATGACATGATACGGATATTTTCTCCGGCTGAGTTCCTCCATCGCCTGATAGAAATCCCCGAACGTGTCTTTCCCGCGGATGTCGACGACCGTCGCAATCTTCTTCTCTTCTTTGTTCTCGGTCATGCCGTAGAGATCGGCAAAGCTGACGAGAAATTTCGCCGGCAGATTATCGACGCAATAATACCCCATATCCTCGAGCGCATTGATTGCGACCGATTTGCCGGCTCCGGATAATCCTGTGATGATGACCAGTGCCATCGCTCCTCCATTCCGTCTCCCGCATTGGGACCTGACCTCTTAGCTTCGGAAAATGAACCGTCCCCGGCTCACTCCTTCCCTGCCAACTTCAGCCGGATCAACGCCCTGCGAAGCGCCAGCTCCGCGCGGCTGTAATTGGTTTCCGTCTCTGACTTCATGCGCCGCTCCGCGCGGATCCTCGCCTCTTCGGCTCTCCGCACGTCGATCTCTTCGGGCCATTCGCATGCCTCCGACAGAACGACGATCTCATCCTGCAGGATCGTGGCAAAACCCTCGAGCAGCGTCGCTTCCTTCGTCTCGCCGTCCTTCGTGATCCGAAGCACGCCGGGCGCCACCACGACCGTCAACGGCACGTGGTTCCGATACACGCCGATCTCTCCTTCGGTTGTGGTAAATTCGACCAGGTCGGCATCACCCTCGAAGAAGATTCTTGTCGGGGAATACACCTTCAGCCGAATGTATCGTTCCTCTGCCATACGTCAATCACTCCCGATCTCTCGCGCGCTCCACTACATCCTCAATGCTGCCGGCATT
>JAFPYK010000157.1 GCA_017412265.1 Lachnospiraceae bacterium | reverse complement strand
TCGGTGATGAGGCCGCAGGAGATGCCGGCCACGGGCGCCGTGATCGGGACGCCGGCGTCCATGAGCGCGAGCGTGGAGCCGCAGATGGAGCCCTGCGAGGTGGAGCCGTTGGAGGAAAGCACCTCGGAGACGAGGCGGATGGTATAGGGGAACTCCTCCACGGAGGGGATCACGGGCAGCAGGGCACGCTCCGCCAGCGCGCCGTGGCCGATCTCACGACGGCCCGGGCCTCTGGAAGGCTTGGTCTCGCCTACAGAGTAGGACGGGAAGTTGTAGTGGTGCATATATCTCTTCGAGGTCTCGTTGACATCCAGACCGTCGATTCTCTGCGCCTCAGACAGAGGAGCCAGCGTACAGATGTTGCAGATCTGAGTCTGGCCTCTGGTAAACATCGCGGAACCATGCACTCTCGGGATGATATCCACTTCCGCAGCCAGCGGGCGGATCTGGTTGATCGCACGGCCGTCCGGTCTCTTGTGATCCTTCAGGATCATCTTGCGGACCGTCTTCTTCTGATACTGATACACGGCCTCGCCGAGCACTGCCAGCCACTCCTCGTTGTCTGCAAATGCTTCCTCTAACTTCGCGGTGATCTGGCGGATATTCTCCTCTCTCACCTGCTTGACATCGGTAAAGACCGCTTCTTCCATCTCCTCCGGAGGAACGATCTCACGGATCGCTGCGAACAGCTCTTCCGGAACCGCACAGCTCGTGTAGGAATGCTTCTCCTTGCCGCACTCAGCCACAATCGTATCGATGAACTGAATGACCTGGAGGTTGAGCTCATGAGCCGCGAAGATGGCCTCCAGCATCTGAGCCTCGGGGATCTCGTTCGCGCCCGCCTCGATCATGATGACCTTCTCACGGGTGGAAGCGACCGTCAGCTGCAGATCGGACTTCTTCTTTAAATCATTGCCGGGGTTGAACACCAGCTCGCCGTCGATCAGGCCGACCTGCGACATCGCGCAAGGGCCATCAAACGGGATGTCAGAGATGGAGGTCGCGATCGCGGAACCCAGCATCGCGGTCAGCTCCGGGGAAACCTCAGGATCCACGGACAGCACCAGGTTGTCCAGGGTCACGTCATTGCGGTAGTCCTTCGGGAACAGAGGTCTCATCGGACGGTCGATGACACGGCTGGTCAGAACCGCGTTCTCGGAGGCCTTGCCCTCTCTCTTGTTGAAACCGCCGGGGATCTTGCCCACAGCGTATAACTTCTCCTCGTATTCAACGCTTAAGGGGAAGAAATCGATGCCCTCACGGGGCTTGTCAGAAGCCGTCGCGGTCGAAAGGACCGTCGTGTCGCCATAGTGCATGAATGCTGCACCGTTCGCCTGCGCTGCGACTCTGCCGATATCTACGGTCAGAGTTCTGCCGGCAAGCTCCATACTGAAACTTTTGTACATAGGTAATCTCCTTATATTTTCTTCCAGGAGACTCCGAGCCATCTGAGAAACCTGCGGATCCTTGATCTGTAAGCTTTTCAGAAGTCTCGGGCCAGTCCCCTGAATATTCTGTGCATAACCGCACACCAATACACAGTATATCAAAAAGATTTTTCCTTGTAAACCATTAGTTTTCAAAGGAAAATGCTCTCCGATCCGGCAGAAAGCGAGGAGCCGGGCTTCCAAAGCCCGGCTCCCGGTATCTCACATATTGCTTCTCAGGCTGAGAGGCAGCCCTCTCCGCTCCGGCTTCTCCTCCAGCCGGAGTCATATCATTTTACTGCTGCACCAGGATCGGAAGCACTGAATACGCCGGTCCTGTTACGACAAGGCTGTCCACGGTAAAGTCATTAAACTCGTCATACTCATGCTCAGCTTCGGCGTCAAATCCTTCGGTCACCGTCACATCTGCTTCGTATTCGAACCCGTCCTTACTGAAGAACAGCTTAGCGCCTTCTTCCCAGAAGGAATAGCCGCTGACCTCGAATCCCTTCGCCGCGAGATCGGAGACCTTCTTCCCCACATAGGCCTCCACCTCCGACTGTGCAGGAGCGCTCTCCGTGAAGTCCATGCAATCCGCGATCGCGAGCGGATCAAGGATCGCAGCCGCTTTCTCCTCATAGTCATCATCCATGATATCCAGCGCGTTGTAATTCTCCATATCCTCCGGAGAAAGCTCTGCCCTGAACTGATAGTAATGACCATCCTTAGACGCATAAGCATAATAGCTGGTGTCATAGAGCATGGAGCTCAGATCCTCCGGGAAAGCATCCTTCAGATCCTTCACCGTGGCATAAGGGCTCTCAACCATCTCATACTTCCACTCGATGTCAGAAGCATCCTTTACGATCGTATACTCCGGAAGATCCACCGACACGCCGTCATACGTAAAGGTAAACCGATACTCATTCTTCTCCCCGTCACTCTCAGCTGCGTAATTGATCTCGGAAACCTTGCCGTCCGCACCCTTTTTGCCGGCGACGGACACCTTCACGGGTTTCTCTTCCACCGTACCATTGATCTCGTACGAGAGTTCCGTGACCGCATCCCCGACCTCGGTCTTTACCGCGGAATAAATAAAGCCCTCATCGTCTTCGTTCTCAAAAACCCCATTGATATATAACATCATCGTAAGCTCCAGAGATGACTCATACATCTGATACATGAAATCATCCTTGAGCGCATTTTCTCCGTCCGAGATCACATAATGCTGCCCGTCCAGTTCAAACATGTAATAAGTCATCTCCGATGCTTTATCATACATGCTCATCTGATCTCCCGCGCGGACGAAAACGCTCACTTCCTCACCGGACGAATAAGTCGTCAGGCATATGGGATCTTCTTCCTCCAGACCCTGATAGAACTCCGCGACCATCGCCTTGATCTCATCTTTGTTCTCTGAGGTAACGGTCTTCACCTGCGGTTCTGTCTTGCTCTCTGTGGTAACCGCATCTTCCTTGGTTTCTTCCTTGCTCTCCTGCTTCCCGCTGCAGCCGCAGACCAGCATCGCCAGCACAAGCAGGAGTGCTAACAGCGCCATTCTTCTTTTCTTCATAGCATATCCTTTCTTCGTCACCAATCTGAATCTCTCTTAACGTTCAAAAACTTTAAGGATTTTCATCTTATACGCATTCTTCCTCCCACCGAACGGATGCTCCCTGAGAGGCAGATTCCCCCTGGTCTCCCCGACCAGCACAGTCTGCGGATGCGTAAATTCCCGGAAGCCCCACACGCCGTGATAGCATCCCATCCCGGAATGCCCGACGCCGCCGAAGGGCACTCCCTTCACCATCAGGTGAAGACAGACCTCATTGATGCAGCCGCCGCCAAACTGCTGCGTGCTCATCACCTTCTTCGCCCATCTCACATCCTTCGTAAAAAGATAAAATGCCAGAGCATGTTCTCTCTGCGCGATCGTGCGCAGGACACTGTCGACCTGATCGTCCGGGTAAGGAACCACCGGGAGCAGCGGGCTGAACAACTCTCTCTGCACGATCTCCTCGTCGATCTTTACCGGGTAAATGACCGCCGGGGCAATCTTCAGGCTCTCCTCGTCCGCATCCCCTCCGAACACAACTCTGTCCGCATATGTCTCCTTCGCCGCCAGGCACTTCTCAAAGGCAGCCCTCGTGATCATCCGCGGGTATTCCGGGTTCGCCTCCGGATGCTCGCCCATCTGCTTCGCGATCGCTTTCTGAAGCTCGTCGAGGAATTCCTCCGCGACCTCCTCCGCCACCGCGATCTGGTTGATGTTGATGCAGATCTGCCCGGCATTTAACATTTTAAAAAATGCAATCTTACGGGCAGCATCCTTCAGGTCCGCATCCTTTCTGATGATACACCAGTTGCCGTTCTCTCCGCCGAGCTCCAGCGTGACCGGCGTCAGATTCTTCGCAGCCTCCGCCATCACATGCTTTCCCACCGCCGGCGAGCCGGTATAGAAGATCTTGTCGAAGGGCTGTGCGAGACAGAGGTCCGCCACATCATGCCCTCCGTCCACAACCACCGCGTATTTCTCCGGAAATGTATCCGCGATCAGCGTGGCAATCGCCTGCGTGCAGGCCGAAGACTTCGAGCTCGCCTTGATCACAGCCGTGTTGCCTCCGGCGATGCTCGCCGCGAGAACGCCCAGGGACAAAAGAATCGGGAAATTGAACGGGCTGATGATGAGCGACACACCGTAAGGCATCTTATAAACCATGGTTGTCCTGCTGGGAAAACACAGCATACCGCTGAAATGCCTCTCGGGCTTCGCCCATTTCTTTAAGTTCGCCATAATCTCATTGATCTCTACGATCAAAGCGCCGATGTCGCACAGATACGCTTCCTCCGGGCATCTACCCAGGTCCTCATGAAGAGCCGCAAGAAGCTCCTCCTCATGTGCCTGTACCGCTGCCTTCAGCCTTGCAAGCTGGCGCAGCCTGAAATCCACCGGAAGCGTCTTCCCACTGCGAAAGAAACGCCTCTGCGCCTCAAGCACGTTCTGGATTCTCTGCTCATTCCACATGCTCTGACCCTCCTGTTCCGCCCATTCATACAATGATATTATATCAGATAAATGCTTACAGAAAAACGTTTTTTCCACCTGCAAGAGTAATTTGTTATTTTTTTACCAGAAAGGTCTGCAGCATTCGCGTGCGGGCTGCGCGTGCGCGCATCAAGAACACAAAAAAACGAACCCATATGTGCAAGCTTTAGGTCTAACTTTTGGGGGTCAGTTCACACACCAGCTCATGGGTTCGTTTTTTGTGTTCTTTTGCTTGTTTAACGCGTCACTTTCTCAGGCCAAGACGAGCAATCAGTTCACGATATCTGTTGATATCCTTCTCTCTCAGATAAGCCAGCAGAGAACGTCTCTGACCAACCATCTTCAGCAGACCTCTTCTGGAATGATGGTCCTTGTGGTTCGCCTTCAGATGCTCGTTCAGCTCGTTGATTCTCTGGGTCAGCAGAGCAACCTGAACCTCCGGTGAACCGGTATCACCCTCAGATCTTCCATACTCGGCGATAATCGCAGCCTTCTTTTCCTTCGTCATCATAGCTTTGGTCCTCCTTATTCGTAATAACCCCGGATGCTGAGAATCGGTCGGAGTCGTCCGGATTCTAAGCATCGGTTCGAGAGTTTCCTCCCGCTGTGCATTACACAGCAACAGATATCATAGCATAAAGGCCTTGCGGATGCAAGTGGGAAATGAGAGAAAAAAGCAGACTCGCAAAACCCTCCGGGTTTCGCTCGTTCACGTGGGGGCGGCTCCTGCGTGCAGGAGCCGCCCTAAGCGAAACAATGAAACCGGGCCTGCGTGCAAGCACGCGCCCGGTTTCTTTGTTTCGCTTAGTTCTTAGTTCCTGTTCGCAGGATCCTTTTTTTTCTGCATATATTCTGCGTAGGCTTTTTCGAGAATCTGCTTCTCGTTAGTGAACTTCAGCAGATGATATGCTTCATGATACTTGTAGTAGCCGGAATCGACAAAGTACTCTTCCCGCTGAGGTTTGCTGTAATAGCTGTCGGCCTTCATAAGATACCAGTGGACCTCCTTGACGATCTGGTCCGTCGGCGTATGGAACGTATACTGGCTGCGGTCGATGTAAGATACGATCTCGGCGGAGACGCCGGTCTCTTCCTTTACCTCCCGCACGGCCGTCTCTTCGTAGGATTCTCCTTCTTCGACGGTTCCCTTCGGCAGCACCCATCCTTCATACTTATTCTTATAATTCTTGTACAGCAGCAAAATTTTGCCTCTGAAAATGACCACACCACCACAGCTTACTGCTTCTGTCATGTCCTTGCACTCCATTTCTGGTAAGTTTGGTGTGTACTAACCTGAAGATGATTATACCCTTATAAAGGCGGTTATGCAAGACATAACAGAGATTCCACGCACCGCGTTTTCTCAGTCGTCGAGCCACGCGTCGAAGACCTCTTTCGCGATCGGAACCGCTGCCGTTCCGCCGCTTCCGCCGCCCTCCACGATCACGCAGACCGCGATGCTCGGATCGTCATAAGGGGCAAATCCGATAAACCACGCGTGCGACTCCTTCTCCGCGTTGTATTCCGCGGAGCCGGTCTTGCCGGCTGCCCGGTAGCTCGCGTGTTTGAATCCCTTGGACGCGGTTCCGTCGCTGACGACCGCGCGCATGCACTCGGTCAGCACGCGGACCTCCTCGGGGCTCATCAGCGTCCCGGCAGCTTCCGGAGACACCTTCTCCTTCCACGTGCCCGAACTGCTCTCATAGTGGTCGATCAGGTAAGGCTTCATCAGTACGCCGCCGTTGGCCACCGCCGCCGCGATCATCGCATTGTGCAGGGGCGTCATCAAGGTGTCGCCCTGGCCGATGGACGTCTGCGGGATCAGGTTCTTGTCCCCGGATCCGTCCAGGTCAAACTTCGACATGGCCGCCCCGACATTGGCCGGCAGCTTCTGGTTGAAATACAGCCCTTTGCACATCTCGGAGAACTCATCCCAGTTAAGCTCCGAGCCGATCTTCGCAAATGCGCTGTTGCAGGAATTTGCAAATGCCTCGGTCAGCGTCTGCGTCCCGTGCTCTCTCTGGTTGTAGCAGGAGATCTTCACGTCACGGTAAGAGAACGTGCCCTCGCAGTTATAGACGAAATTCCGGTAGCTGCTCTTCTGGCGCAGAAATGCCAGCGTAGTCATCACCTTGAAGGTCGACCCGGGAGGATACAGGCCCTGGGTCGCGCGGTTGAGCAGCGACGTCTCCTCCGAGTCCTCCGCGCTCAGCTCCTCCCAGAGCTCATTGATCTTGTTCGGGTCATAGTCCGGCTTGGAGACCATGCAGAGAATCTTGCCGGTATCCGGCTCAAGAGCCACCACAACACCGTCCTTGTCTCCCAGCGCGTCATAGGCCGCCTTCTGCAGCTTGTAGCTCAGGGTCGTGACGACATTGTCTCCCTTCGTCTTATTGCCCAGAAGCTCCTCCCAGGCATTGTGCAGGCCGTTATCGTGCGAGTAGAGCATCTTCAGGTTGGAACTGGACTCGATCCCGGTCTTGCCCTTCTCTGTCCGTCCCACTACATGGCAGAACATTTCCCCGAACGGATATTCCCGGTGCTCCTCTCCGTCCTCATCGCTCTCGGTCCTTGCCAGGACCTCCCCGTCCATCGAATAGATACTCCCGCGCACCACGCGCTCCGCAAGCACCGTCTCCCTGCGGTTGTAGCTGGAATTGATCACCTGGTCGCTCTTCCATCCTACGAACCAGACCAGATTCGCGATCATCCCCACGAATACAAGCACGAAAAAGTAGGTGATAATCAGGATTCCCTTGTTCGCCTTCTGCTCCAGGGGATCCTTCTTCTCCGGTTCAAAGCTGCCACCGGCCACGGGGGTTGCCGCCGCAGCAGCCGCATCCGGACGAGCCTCCGTCTTCGGCCTCGCCTCCGCGCTCTGCCCCGGCTTCTGCCTGCGGACCGCCTTCTCCGCGGAAGGCTTCTTCTCGCGTTCCTTCGCCGAAGCAGGCCTCTCCGCCGCCTTCTCCTCGCGGCGTCCGGCCGGATTCACCTTGCGGGAGCGGATCTCTTCGTCATCCACTCTCACTTTTCGCACTTTCGGTTTTTCATCCTTACTGCTCAAGTGTCCGTCTCCTCTCCTGCTTTCCGGCGTCTCCACCGGCTCCCGGCGGCAGCTGCGCCGCCCGCTGTTCCTCTTCTGCCTCCGCCCTGCGGATCTGCTCCTCCTCATCCTGGTGCAGCACATACAGACCCTGAATCACCGCGAAGACAATCACCGTAGAGATGATCGAGCTTCCGCCGTAACTCACGAGCGGGAAGGTCACACCCGTCGAAGGGATGAACTTCGTCGCGCCGCCGATCGTCAGGAATACCTGGAACATATAATTGACCGAGAGGCCCAGCGCCGTCAGCTTGTAGAACTTGTGCCGCAGACGCATGGCGATATTAATAAACATCAGGAAATTGCTCAGGCTGATCAGGATCAGGCAAATGGCGAATAACGCCCCCAGCTCCTCCGAGATGGCCGCGAAGATGAAGTCCGAGTTCACCACCGGGATACTGGTAGGCATGCCCTTGCCCAGGCCCATGCCGAACCACCCGCCGGTACCGATCGCGAGCAGAGAATTGGCCACTTGGTAACCCTCGTTGTCGATCACGCTCCACGGGTCTCTCCAGGCCGTCACACGCACACGCACATGCGAGAACACCTTGTAGGCCACCACCGAAGCCGCCGCCCCGGCCGCCGTCCCCGCCAGCGGATACAGCGGGTTCGCCGTCGCCGCGTACAGGATGCAGATATAAGTCACGAAGAAGATCAATGCCGCGCCGAGGTCCTTCTCATAGACCAGCAGAAGCACATGCGCGCCGGCCACCAGAGACACCAGGACCACCCGGCGGAAATCATGAACCTTGGCCAGCAGAGACGCCACACAGAAGACAAATACGATCTTCGCGACCTCCGAAGGCTGGAACTCGATGCCCGCGATCTTCGCCCAGTTCGTCGCGCCGTAATGCGTCACGCCGCAGACAAATACCAGGCCGAGAATGCCGAGCCCGCCCGCCGCGTAGAGCCAGCCGAACCGGCTCAGGACCTTCATCTTATCGATAATCACCGGAATCACCAGGCAGATGCCCAGCGCCCCGCCGACGATGATGAGCTGCCGCTTCGCATAATTCAGATTCAGTCTCGCCTGCATGATAAAACCGATCGATATCAGCATCAGCATATTGTTCAGGATCAGCTTCGACAGGCTCCGGTACAGATTCTGGTACAGAATGATCGCCGCGCCCAGCAGGACCACTTCCAGGGCATAGTAAACCAGGACCCGCAGCTCGTGCGTCTCCAGAAACAGAATCATATGGCAGAGAAAATGAATCGTGAAAAGGATCGCCCGCTGATACTGATAGATATTCTCCCGGTGCAGCTTCGTCTTGCTCGCCACCGCGGCAAAACACTGCACCGTGTAGACCGTGATCAGAATCACCAGGAAATACTTGGATAATTGAATGCTCAGATTCAGCAATGTCCTAATCTGCCTTTCTCATAAAATGCCCGGTCTGAACCGGAACCTCCCCGGGGATCACTCCCCGGCTCCGGGACCCGTCCCCGGCAAATGCCGCGGCACCCGCGCGAAGCACGTCCGCGGTCTCCTTCCCGCTCTCCGCGGTAAACACAAACCGGATCGCGCCCGGCCCGACCCGGCGCACGGCCTCCGCCTCGCCTCCGAGCCACACCGCTTCCTCCGCGAGAATCTCGTTGTAGCAGAACCGGCAGTGGTTCCTCACGAGATAACCGCGTCCCTTGACGTCCTTCAGCCGCATCGTCTCCGGGATCCCCGTGCACCGCGCCTGGTTCATCCGCAGGCACTGCACCGAGGTCATCAGCGCGGGCCGCCCGTACACAACCAGGCACTCGTCCAGCCGCCGCATCCCGGCCAGCTCCGAAGCCTCCAGCTCCAGTGGGAGCGTCATATGCCGGAGCCCGATCTCGTCATAGAAAGCCCCGGCCTCCGAGTTCCAGTGGTAGACCGAAGCGTCCGCACAGACCGCGTCCGCGCCCTTGCCGAGGAAATCCCTGGCCCTCAGCCAAGCGTAGATCTCCAGATTCCCGCACAGGAATCCGTCCGCAGCCCGGAAGATCTCCGGCTGCCCCTTCTCGTCCGCGGCCAGCTGAGCGAACTCCTTCGCCCGGCAGATCCGGGGGAAGTACAGCCAGGCTTCCCTGCCTGTCTCCTTCGTCCCGCGAATTGCGCGCAGGAGCTCTTTGCTCTCCCACTCATAGGGCAGGAAAACCCTCGTGATCTGAGCGCAGGCCAGCACTTCCCGAAGCTGTTCCTGCGTCTCCACCTGGCTCTCCCATCTGACTATACCAGAATCCTCCTTACAAACGGGTGACACTTTCCTGACATTTTTATGAAGATTTTGCGAAATATTTCTCCGGTGAGGCGCAAGCATCGCCTCCCGAAGCTGCGCAAAGCCCGCTCTGCGCAGGTTCTTTATATTGCCGACCGTCTGGAATGCGTTCTCTCCCACCTCGCACGAAAGCGTCTCAAAGCAGAAGATCTCCTCGCCGGTCTTGCGAAGCGTCTTCTCCGCGCTCTCCGCGCTCATCGGCTGCTTCTGCGCCGGCTGCACGGTCTCCCCGCTGATCTCACACGAAGCCTCTCCGCAGCGAAGCGCAAGCCGCAGCGGTTCACCCACCGCCGCCTCAAAGCGTCCCTGCACCGGGATCTTGGCATCCTCCGCAAGCCACGCCTCGTCGATCCGGTCGATCAGCTCATTTCTCCGCGTCCGGAAGAGCTCGTCCCCCGCGCGCACGTCGGATCCTGGCATCAGCCTCGCGTCGATCACCGCACCGGCCGGCGCCGCGTCCTTGCGTGTGAACTCATAGGACGACACTCCGCTTCGCCGAAACTCCAGCACATCCTGGGCGAACACCTCCCGGCTCAGCCTCACCTGCGCCACGTCTCTCGACACCTTCAGCACCTTGCCGACCTTCACGCCGCTGTGATTCGGCCGCTCGACCGACATCATCTGCGGCCCGTGCGTCTGGTGATAATAGCCCTTGGAGAATCCTCCCCGGTTGTAGAGGTCCATCAGCGCGAGCCGGTCCTCCCCGGCCTCCTTCGCGTGCTCCCTCTGCCAGGCCTCATAGCCCTCTCTCCCGAGCTCCAGATACAGATCCGCATACTTCCGGTACAGATGCGCTGTCATCCCGGCGTACTCCGGCTTCTTCATCCGTCCCTCGATCTTAAATGAATCCACTCCGGCCTCAATCAGGTCCGGGATCTCATCCAGCGTGCAGATATCCTTCGGGCTCAGGGCATAAGACGTCCTCCGCACCGAGCCGTCCTCCGTCTCAAACCGGTACTCCGAACGGCAGGGCTGCGCGCACCGCCCACGGTTGCCGCTGCGGCTCCCGGCGAAGCTGCTCATCAGGCACTGCCCCGAATAACAGTAGCAGAGCGCGCCGTGCACGAAGCACTCGATCTCCAGCCCGCTGCGCTCCTTGAGCGAAGCGATCTCCTCGATCGACAGCTCCCTCGCGGGAACAATCCTCGTCACCCCGTAATCCTTAAGCAGCACACTGCTCTCCGGCGAAGTCACCGTCATCTGCGTGCTCGCGTGAAGCGCAAGCCCCGGAAACTCCCGGTGCAGGAAACGAAGCACACCCGGATCCTGCACGATCGCGGCATCCAGGCCCCTCTCATAATACGGAGCCAGATAGACATAGAGCTCGCCCATCTCCTCCTCTTTCATCAGCGTATTCACCGTCAGGTACAGCCGCTTCCCGCGCAGATGCACGAAATCGATCGCCTCACACATCCGCTCCTCGTCCAGGTTGTCCGCAAATGCCCTGGCGCCGAACCGGTGCCCGCCGGCATACACCGCATCCGCCCCCGCGGCTACGGCCGCGCGGATGCTCTCGTACGATCCCGCCGGAGCGAGAATCTCCACGTTCCTTCCCTGTCTCATCTCATGTCCTCATATGAAAACGCCCCCACGGACACATGTCTGTGGGGGCCACGGTCTTCTTCGTCACATTAAAAACCGGAATTGAGTTTCTTCTGGGCTTCCAGCTCATCCTGGAGCTCCTTGATCTTCTTCTCCAGATCCATCAGCTCATGCTTGAGCCGGAAGATCTCCTGGCTGTCCTGCATCCGCAGGTCCTCCAGTTCCGTCACCTGGTCCGAAGCCTTGAAATAATCATCCGCCATGTTGATCTCCAGCATCACGGTGCGCATATCGGAATTGAGCCGCCCGTAGAAGGGCTGCTCCCGGAACTCCCGGTACTTCCGGTTCATGTAGGCCGCCACCCGCTGCAGATACTCATCGCTCTCATAGCCGGCGATCACATACTCTTTATTGTTGATGGTAACCACCACGTCGTTTCTTGTCTTCATCTCTAAAACCTCCGGACAGCCGCTGCCGTCTCTCTTCAGTATACCGAATCCGCCCTGCAAAGACAAGTTACTTTTGCGGCTGCATCATACCGAAATGCCGGTAGGCAAGCGGTGTCACCATCCGCCCCTTGGGTGTCCTCTGCAGGAAACCGTTCTGGATCAGATAAGGCTCATAGACCTCCTCGATGGTCCCCTCGTCCTCGCCGAGCGCGGCTGCCATCGTCTTCAGGCCCACCGGGCCTCCGTCAAACTTCTCCATCAGCAGGAAGAGAAGCTCCCGGTCCTGGTTGTCCAGGCCCTGCGTATCCACCTCCAGCAGGTCCAGGGCCGTCACGGCCACATCCTTCGTGATCACGCCGTCATAGCGCACCTGCGCGAAATCACGCACGCGCTTCAGGAGACGGTTCGCCAGACGCGGCGTACCTCTCGAGCGTCTCGCAAGCTCCGCGGCGCCCTCCTCCTCGATCTTGACCCGGAAGACGTCGGCCGACCGGCAGAGGATCCTCGTCAGGTCCTCCTGCGAGTAGAACTCCAGCTTCTGCACGATGCCGAAGCGGTCCCTCAGCGGAGCCGAGAGCATACCGAACCTCGTCGTCGCGCCCACCAGCGTAAACTTCGGCAGCTCCAGCCGCACAGAGCGCGCGGACGCGGCCTTGCCGATCACGATATCGATCGCATAATCCTCCATCGCCGGATAGAGAACCTCCTCCACCTGGCGGTTGAGCCGGTGAATCTCATCGATGAACAGGACGTCCCCGTCCTGCAGGTTATTCAGGATCGCGGCCATATCGCCCGGCTTCTCGATCGCCGGCCCGGCCGTAATCTTGATATTCACATCCATCTCGTTGGCGATAATCTCCGCGAGCGTCGTCTTGCCAAGCCCGGGAGGCCCGTACAGCAGCGTGTGGTCGAGAGGCTCCCCTCTGCCCCTGGCTGCCTCGATATAGACCTTCATATTGCCCTTGACCTTCGACTGCCCGATATAATCCGCCAGCAGCTTCGGACGCAGCGTATTCTCGATCCGCTTATCGTCATCGATCAATTCTGTTGTGATAATTCTCTTCGTACTGTCTGCAGCCATCTTGCCACTCCTGCTCCCGGCCGGTCCCCCGCGGGGTCCCGCCTGTGTATCTGCCTGCCGCCCCTCCGCTTATCAGCGGAACGACATCTTCTTCAGCGCCGCCTTCAGCACGGCCTCCACGTCCATCTCCTCAGTCACCTGCACCGCGCGCACCGCCTTCGCGGCCTCCGTCGGCGAATAGCCGAGCGCGGTCAGCGCCTCGACCGCATCCGAAGTCACCGAATGCTCCTCCGCCTTCGCCTTCTTCGCGGTCTTCTTCGCGATGCTCTCCTCGAACGACTCCTCCAGCGAGATCTTGTCCTTCAGCTCCAGGATCAGCTTCTTCGCGGTCTTCAGGCCGATCCCCTTCGCGCTCGAAATCGCCTTCACATCCTCCGAGAGAATCGCGAACTGCAGATCCTCCGGGCTCAGCGCCGACAGGATATCCAGGGCACCCTTCGGGCCCACCCCGTTCACCGTCAGCAGCTGCTGAAAGACCTTCTTATCACTGCGCGACAGGAAGCCGTACAGCTGCCTGGCGTCCTCACGCACATGAAAATACGTATAAATCTTACACTCATCGCCGACCACCGGCAGCTCGTCGAAGACCGTCGCCGGCACCAGGATCTCATAGCCGACACCGCCGGCCTCCACCGTGATCCGGTCCTCCAGGACCTCGGTCAGCTCTCCCTTGATATATGCATACATAAACTGCGCTCCATTCGTGCATTCAATACATCGAGTATAGAACATCTGTTCGCTTTTGTCAACCGTGCCTCTTGCATTTGCCCGGCCGCTTATATTATACTGAAAATGAAATCCAAAGAAAAGAGAAATGCGATGTTAACGATCAAGGAACCGGTCAGCGTCTCGGCGGAGCCCATCCTTCCGGAAGGAATCTCCCCCGAACAGTGCCTGTATTTTGATATTGAGACCACCGGGCTCTCGCCCGATACATCTTCCCTATACCTGATCAGCTCCCTGCGCCTGCAGGGCGGCGTCTGGACCCTCTCCCAGTGGTTCGCGGACGATTACGACAGCGAGCCCCTGCTTCTTGCGGCATTCGGCGAAGAGCTCGCCGGCATCCGCTGCGCGGTCCAGTACAACGGGGACATGTTTGACGTCCCCTACCTGGAGGCCAAATGGCGGGCCCACGCCCAGCCCTACACGCTGGAGGGCATCCTCCACTGGGATATCTACCGGAAGCTGCGCCCCTGCGGCTTTCTCCTGGACGCGCCGAACCTGAAGCTGAAGACGATGGAGGCCCTGATGGGCATCCACCGCGAGGATCCCTACGACGGAGGCGAGCTCATCACCGTCTACGGCACCTTCCTCCGCGCACACTACTGCCGGAAGCCCGCGGATGAATTCCTCGCCCCGCTGCTTCTGCACAACCGCGAGGACGTCTTGTCCCTGCCGAAGCTGACCGAGCTCCTGGCCTACCCGCAGCTTCTCGAAGGCCATGCGGCCGTCACGGGCTGCCGGGCTTCTGACGGGGAGCTGTGCCTGACACTGCGCCCGACGCATTCCCTGCCCCGGCCGATTCATTTCCGCGCAGAGCACTTCACCTGCGACGGTTCGGACGACCTCCTGGTCTTCAGGGTCCCTCTCCGCGAAGGAGAGCTGAAGTACTTCTTCCCGGATTACAAGGACTACTACTACCTGACCGCCGAAGATATGGCCGTTCACAAAAGCGTCGGCGAGTTCGTCGACAGCGCCTACCGCAGGAAGGCCACCGCGGCCACCTGCTACCAGCGCAGGGCCGGTCTCTTCCTCCCGGCGGATGCAGGCTGTGCGTCCGGCACGCGCCCGCTCTTCCGCGAAGAATACAAGTCGAAGGCGAACTATCTTCTCTGGGAAGAAGCCCTCGCAGACGACCCGGAATTTCTGAAGGCATACAGCCTCTGGCTGCTCTCCGGCCTCACGAAGAAGAACCGGCTGTGAAGCCTGTATGCGGTCCGCCGGCATGACGCGGAGCCCTTCGCGCCGCGCCTTGATCCGTACATGAGCCAATCCCCCGCAAGCCGGGGGATTTTTAAGAGTTTCACAAGATTTTCCTAAGGCCTTCTTCTCCCCTGGGGACAGCCGCACGTGATATGATGTCAGAAAAGGAGGGAGTATTGATGAAGAGAAGTGATATCGAGCCGCTGCGGCGCACGCCCCTGCTTCTGATCGTGTCCGCGGTTCTGCTCCTGCTTGCCGCGGCAGCCATCTTAAAATACAGAATCCCCGTTGCCTCCCGCGGTTATAGTGCGAAAGACTTCGGCATCCGTGTCCTCAAAAGCCCGGTCGACTTTAACGGGAACGGCAAGGACGACTACGCCGATTTCCTCGCCGGCGCCAGAAAAGACGCCGAGAACCATCCGGACTACGATTCGTCCTACCAGGACACCGGCTGGCCGCCCGACAACAAAGGCGTCTGCGCAGACGTCATCTGGCGCGCCTTCCGCGAAGCCGGCTACGATCTTCGCGCCATGGTCGACGCAGATGTGGCCGTCGCCCTCGAGGACTATCCGCGCATTAAAAAACCCGACAGCAACATTGATTTCCGCAGGGTCGTCAACCTGAAGGTATTCTTTGAGAAATACGCTCAGTCTCTGACCCTGGACCCCACGGAAATCGCCGAATGGCAGCCGGGTGACATCGTAATATTCGGTTCCAATAAGCACATCGGCATCGTGTCCGACAGGCGCAATCAGGAAGGCATCTGCTGGATCATCCACAACGGTGGACAGCTCCACCGCGAAGAGGACTACCTCTCCCACCGGACCATGAGGATCACCGGGCACTACCGGTTTGACGCCTCAGCCGTCCCCGAGGAGCTGCAGATCCCCTGGGACCCCGCGAACGAGCCCTGAGACTTACGCCTCGAACTCCTCAAGCGCCTTCTCCAGTCTCGCCATCTCTTCCTCACTTAAGCACCACAGCGTGCTCGCACAGTTCTCCTCGGCGTGACGCACCTTGCTCGCGCCGAGAATCGCGGTATCCACAAGCCCGCACTGGATGTTCCAGTTGATGGCCACCTGGCCCACCGGCACACCGTGCTCCGCCGCGATCTCATCCATCACCGCAAGCATCTTCTGTCCCTTCGAGAACTTCGGCTCATTGAAATAATCATAGAACGTGAAGCGGAAATCATCCTCCGGCCAGTCCGGACGCGTCCGGTATCTGCCCGAGAGGAAGCCCGCGCCGAGAGACCCGTAGGACATCACGCCCATATCCAGGCTCTTCGCATCTCCAGGACCGCCTTCTCCTTCCGGTCAACCATCGAATAAGGAGGCTGGATCACTTCGATCTCCGCGTACTTCTCCGCTTCCTTCATCAGCTCTACCGGATAATTCGACACGCCGATATGGCGGATCTTCCCGATATCCTTCAGCTTCTGCATCATGGAAAATGTCTCTTCCACGGGCGTTCCCAGGAAGTCCGGCTTGTGCACCAGGTAGACATCGATCACATCCATATCCAGACGTCTTCTGGAATCATCGATCTCCTTCGCGATCGAAGGCGCGGTGATATTCCTGCGGCAGCCCGTGCCCGGAATCTCCTCATCAAAGATCAGTCCGCACTTCGTCACGATCACCAGCTTGTCGCGGTCATAGCCCTTGATGGCCTTCGCGACCAGCTTCTCCGAATGGCCGTTGCCGTAGCAGGGGGCCGTGTCGATGATATTCACGCCCTGGTCCAGCATCGCGCGGATCGCGGCGATCGACTGCTCGTCATCCATCTCACCGTATCTCTCGCCGCCCATCGCCCAGGTGCCGGCCGTAATCACAGAAACATTCAGGTCCGTCTTGCCGAATCTTGTATAACGCATCCCAATTCCTCCTCATTTGCAAATGATTGTCATCCATGAGTATAGCGATTCCGCCCGCACTTGTAAAGCGGATAATCCGCGCTTTACTGCGCGTTGCCGCCGCCGTCCAGGTAGATCACGCCGCCCGTCATGAAGGACGAACTGTCACTCGCCAGATAGATGCAGATGCCCACGATCTCCTGCGGCTCGCCGAAGCGGTGGATCGGGATTCTCGGCAGCACCTTCTCCACATAATCCGGATCGATCGAGATACATTTGTGAAGCAGAGGCGTCTTAAACTGGCCCGGCATCACGATATTGACACGGATGCCCTCATTCGCCCACTCGATCGCCGCGCCGCGCGAGAGCATCAGCATGCCGCCCTTGCTCGCGCAGTAATGCACCGACTCCTTCTTGCCGTCGTGCCCGGCCCCGGAACCGATATTGATGATGCTTCCGCCGTCGCCCTGCTTTAACATCTGGATGCCCACATACTTCTGGCACAGCCAGCAGGAGCGCATATTCGCCTTGATGATCTGATCGTAGAGCTCATCCGGGTAATCCTTGATCGCACCCCGGTGAGACGTCCCCGCGTCATTGACCAGCACATCGATCCGCCCGAATCTCTCCACGGTCGCCTCGACCATCGCCTTCACATCCTCGGTCTCCGACACGTCCGCTTTGCACCACGCCACCGGGAAATCCTTCAGCTCCTCCGCGAGCTCCCGAAGCTTCTCCTCCCGGCGCGCCACAAGCATCACATTCGCGCCCGCCATCGCAAATCCGATCGCGATCTCCCTGCCGAGCCCGCTGCTCGCGCCCGTCACGATCGCAGTCTTCCCCTCCAGAGAAAACAGCGAAAGCGCCGGCGGCAGAAGCTTCTTCTCCGAATCCACGATCATCTGCTTCTTAATCTCTGTGTGCTCACTCATGTCTCTGTCCTCCATTCTCTTTTCACGCTAACCCCTGAAACCGTTCACGCCCCGCGGCTCAGTCTCCGCCGCGAATCGCCTCACGGTTCTGTTCCAGAACATCCAGGATCGAATCCACTCTCTCCACGGCACCCGCACCGATCCGCTCCGCGGTCAGCTCCAGCAGGTAATCCCCCAGCAGCAGATGCGTCAGTCTCGCCGTCATCGACACCTGGTAATTGAGCGCCTCATTCGACACTGCAACAAAATGAATCTTACTCAGCTCCGCGAGCGGGCTCTTCGCATAACTCGTCAGGCTGAGGATCCTCGCCCCCGCCTGCTTCGCTGTCTGCGCGCAACGCAGGACCTCCTTCGTCCGCCCCGAATGAGAGACTGCCAGAAGCACGCCCCTCTCCCCCAGGCTCGAGCACGCCAGGTCAGCAGCCAGCGAATCCGTCATCGCCTGCGCCGGCATCCCCAGCGCCATCAGCCGGAAGGCAAGATCCTCCGCGACCGGTGCCGAATACGCAAATCCGATCACGATGATCCGTCCGGCTCCAGCCAGGATCCCCGCAGCCTCGGAGAAATCCCCCTCCGAGACCGTCTCCAGCGTCGCCTCAAACGAAGACCTCGCACTCTCAATCATCGAGCGCAGTACCCGGTTCTGCCCGGAGCCCGCTCCCGTCCGCACTTCCCCCTCCGCCGGGAGATTCTGCGCCAGGTTAATCTTCAGCTGCGAGAAGCCCGAGAAGCCCAGAGACGCCGCAAAATTTGTAATGCTCCCCGGGGAAACCCCCGCCTCCTTTGCAAGAAACACCAGCGTCGATTTCGTCACCAGCGCCGGGTCCTTCAATATACAATCCGCAATCCTCTTCTCCGCCGGAGACATTGAAGAATACTGCTGCTGTATCAGGTTCAAACCATTCATATCCACCACTTCCGTTCATCCGTCCTGTCAGGTCATCGGTATCCACCTTCATTATACTAAAATAATTTCAAAAAATCAAATCTTTTATTAAAATAATTATTGACCTCCGCTCTGCCTTGTGCTACCCTAAACTCAGATGAAACATTTGCCCTGCCCCGCGGCAGGGACACTCCCACAGACAGTTCCAGAAAGGAGATCATTCTCATGTATAACAGACGCTACACCGGCAAGATCGAACTCGCGGTATTAGACACCGCCGGCACCTTCTGCGACGGCCCCTGCGACCTTCGCCACCGCTGGCCCTTAGACGTCCTGCGCGGCTGCAAAGCCCCCGTCGTCCCCTTCTACGAGGCACTCCGCTCCTTCGGTATCGAGTGCGACTGGGCCACCATCCGCAAGCCGATGGGCGCATTCAAGCCCACCCACCTGCGCATGCTCATGAACGACCCCGACGTCAGCGCCCAGTGGCAGGCCAAGTACGGCCGTCCCTGGAACGAGGACGACTACAATGCCGTACTCGCCGCCTTCCGTCCCCTGATGAGCAAATACATCGTTGACGAAGACCTCGCCCGCCCCGTCGAGGGCGCCGTCCAGGCCCTCGAAGAGATGCGCGCCGCCGGCATCCTGATCGGCTGCGACACCGGCTACTTCGAAGAAGACTCCCTTGCCCTCAACAAGGTCCTTGAGGACAAGTTTGGCATGCGCTTCGACGTCGTAACCAACTCCGAGAAAGTGCCCGGCCGCCCCAGCCCCTTCATGGTCTATGACTGCATGCTCAGCGCCTACAAGCTCACCGGCAAGGTCATCCCCTGCGAAGCCGTCGTCAAGATCGATGACACCGCCGCAGGCATGAAGTGCGGCAACAACGCAGGCGTCTGGACCATCGGCCTCTACGCCAGCGGCTCCAACAACTACGACGAGCTCGCGGCCTCCAAGCCCGACTTCCTCGTCCCCTCCGTGAAATACGTGCCCGACATCATCTTCGGCCAGATCGAACCTCGCCTCCGCAGAGGCGAGCGCCCCGGCCAGGG
>JAFPYK010000156.1 GCA_017412265.1 Lachnospiraceae bacterium | reverse complement strand
GTCGAGATCTCCAGGATCCCGATCCACGCGGTGACGAACATATCCTCCCGGTTGGCGGAACAGATGGACGAATTGGTTTCCTCCAGGATCTGCGCCGGCGACTTGCCCATCTTTGCATAATTCGCAAAGATGATCTTCGAAGCCATCATAAAGAGCGCTGCGGGAATGCCCTTGCCGGATACATCCGCGATCGCGAGATAGAGATGATCGTCGTCAATCAGGTAGAAATCATAGAAATCGCCGCCGACCTCACGGGCCGGGTCCATGCTCGCGTAGATATCGAACTCCGGGCGCTCCGGAAATGCAGGGAAGATGTCCGGCAGCACGTCCGCCTGAATCCTCGTCGCGAGAGAGAGCTCCGTGTGGATTCTCTCCTTCTCCGCCGTGATCTGCGTCAGATTCTCCTCGAAATCAGCGATGTCCTGCTCCATATCCGCCATGACCAGGCTCAGGTTCTCCACCTCATCTCCGGTCCGGATGTTGAGCGCCGAGAAGTGCTCCCGGTCCTTCACCCCGTCCTTACGGTCCTGCACATAATCCTCCGCCGCTTTCGCGATCTGGTTAATCGGCTTGACCAGGGACTTTCTCATCCGCCGGCTCATCAGGATTCCCACGACCAGAGTCACCAGTGTTGTCGCCAGTACGAACTGAAACAGGAAGTTCTTCATCCCGCTCCAGACATTGGCGAGCGAGATGTCGGAGAGCACGAAACACACCGGCTCACCGTCCGCACCGCGGATCGGAACACCGCTGGTGCACAGCCACCCGTAAGCCTTGGTATTCTCAATCTCATAAAGCATCCCTTCCCCGTCCCAGTTCAGGAAATGCTCCATCCCGTCCCTTGTCACCGCGTCCCAGTCGCCCGGCATCATCACAGCCTCCGGGTCCGGATCCGGGTCGGCCAGATAAACCATCGCCGAAGTCTCCCGGTCATACATGGCCAGATAGATCGCATCGATCCCGCTGGAACCATAGAAATTCTTCAGGATCTCGACCGACATCCGATAATCTTCCCGCCCTTCGATCTCCGCGAAACGGCTGCGGTACTCCTCCGTGCCCTCCTCCTGCCGCTCCTCCTCGCTCTGGGCCCGGTAGATCTTCAGGATATCCGCGGACAGTCCCTCACAGTCCACCACCGCTTCCACGATCCCGGCGGCGCTCCTCGAGAGGCTGAATGCCTCCGTGATATACTGATTCACGAGAGAGACCGTATAGAGGCCCAGACCGATCGCAAGTGCAATCACTCCAAGCACCATAGCCTCCATGAGCGCGGCATGAAATGTCCTCGCCTCCAGAGAATAATGCTGTCTCTCCAGCTTACTCATCTCACGGACACTTTTCTCAGGCATCTTCTCTCTCCTTCCTCAACACGTAACTCTGCCCGCTCACGGACATTCATCTGCTTACCGCACCGCACCGTCCACGTCGGAAAAAGCAGGCGAAAGAGTTTCCTCTGCCGCCTGCTCTCATCTGCTTCGCAGGATTCTCAGCTTCCGCTGTACATACCTTCATTCCCGCCGGGCAGATCCGCCCGTCAGCGATCCGTTACAATTCACCAGTCCCAGTCAACGATCGGGGACTTGTAGAACTCCCGGGTGCTCAGATCCAGCGTCAGTATGGCGCTCCCGTACTTGGTTCCGGTCACGTCATATCTGCCCCAGACGTCCTCGCGCACGTAGCACTCCTTGTGGGCCGTGATCGGCTTAAAGTAATACCCGCCGTTCTCGCGGTTCAGGCCCGCAAGCGCACGAATCGGCGTCACAAACAGGTTGCCGGAAAGAAGCGGCACCACATCCGAGATATCTCCCAGCCGGCGGATCGTTCCCTCGCGGAAGCCCGCTGCCAGAAGCGGCGATCCGAACGTCACGGTATTCAGGACGTTATATCTCGCCTTGATCGTGAGATCCGCAGAGACCTGCTGCGCGATCATGCCGCCGAGGCTGTGCCCGGCGAGGATCAGATTCGCGTTCCTCGGGATGTTGTTCTTGATCACTTCCACCACATTGCAGTAATATGCACTCCTCAGATTGAATCCGGACAGCAGGTCCGTGAGCACCTCCGTGGACTGGTTGAAGACCATCTCCGTCCCGGAGAGCGTCACCAGATAGATATCCTTCGTCTTGCCGCCGGACGTAAATGTGCCCTTCGTCACCGTGATCGGTCCCTTAGTCCCCTGATTATACCCATCAGCGACCAGCTGCGCGATCTGCGCCGCATTGGTATAAGTCCTGGTTTCCGCAGCCGACGCATGGGCAGCATTCACCGCAAAGAGGGTAAAGACAACCAGCGCAAGCGCGAGGATTCTCCTCAAGATACTTGTGCGTTTCATATTCGTGAACCTTCCTTTCGAACATGAATGAAATGAATTCCTGTTATCATCATTGTATCATACAGGCCCCTGCATGACAACAAGATCGTGATAAGAATCCACAGGATTCTGCCATCTCCTGTACCCACCTTCGCAGCCTCAGAGCCCGCGTTCCTTCAGCTCTTCAACCAGGCGCACATAGAATTCACAGATGTCCGACACACCCTCTCCGGCCTTTTTCGTCAGCGGCGCACGGCGCAGGTCAATCGCGTCCAGGTGTGACAGCCCGCGGAAGGAATTGGACCGCAGCACGCGGAAATTCTCTCCCCACCGCGCAGATTCCACCGTCACCAGGCCGTCATTTTCCCCCTCCAGCCTCCGGATCACGGCATTTGCCGTAGAAAGGTTGATGTCTGAGAAGGGATGCTTCATCACACAGGCAAAACTCTGATACAGGACTCCCGGCACATCCGGGTTCTCCCAGTTAAACCGGCGCATCTGCTCCGTCGTCATGTCCCTGCAAAGCTGCAGGAAATCTGGCTTTTGATCGCCGACGAGCCGGATCCAGTTATTGATTGCAAGCGCAGCCGTATCCCACATCGGTCGCGGCAGCGCAAACATCCGGTCCAGAGTCTTCGACCCGTGATGCGGTGTCGCGACGGTCGTCAG
>JAFPYK010000155.1 GCA_017412265.1 Lachnospiraceae bacterium | reverse complement strand
TTGGCGTCCTTCGGCTTCTCTTTCGCTCTTCCGCGATCACCCGGTCCCGGCATAACTCCACCTCACTCCATCGATCCCATCTGGACCTGATATATCTCACGGTACGCCGGGCAGCTCTCCAGCAGCTCCCCATGCGTCCCGTAGCCGATGCATTTTCCGTTATCCAGAACCAGGATGTGGTCCAGGTTCATTACACTCGAGACCCGCTGCGCGATAAGGATCAGCGTCGACTCCGGATAATCCTTAAGGATCGCGCCGCGCATGGCCGAGTCGGTCTTATAATCCAGGGCCGAAGAGCTGTCGTCCAGGATCAGGATCTCCGGCCGCCCCGCCAGGGCCCTCGCCACATAGATCCGCTGCTTCTGCCCGCCGGAGAGGTTCGCGCCCTTGATGGCCGCCTCATAAGAGAGCCCCTCCGGGATCTCCTCGATGAACGGCTCCGCCATCGAATCGCGCACCGCCTGCAGGATCTGCTCCCGCGGCAGATTTCTGCCGAAATCAATATTGCCCTCCAGCGTGTCCATGAAGATCATGTCGTTCTGGAAGACCGTGCCGAACTTGCGCCTCAGCTCCTGCTTCGGGTAAGACGCGACGTTGCGCCCGTCCACGAAGATCTCCCCCGCGTCCGCGTCATAAAAATGCATCAGCAGGCTCACGATCGTCGACTTGCCGCAGCCCGTCGGCCCGATGATGCCCAGGCTCTCGCCGCGCTGCAGGGAAAATGTGATGTCCGACACCGCAAGCTCCCGCTCTTCCCCGGCGAAATCCCCGTGAACCTCGTCCGCCGCGCCGTAGCTGAAATCCACGTGCGAAAAGACGATGTGAGCCTCCTCCGCGGCGCTCTCCTGCGCAGCCTTCACCGGCTCCTTCTCGACCGTCTCCAGCACCCCCGCGATCCGGTCCGCGCTCGCGCTCGCCCGGCTCATCGTCACAAAGATGCGGCTCACGCCCATCACGCCCATCGCAATCATATTGAAATACGTGAGGAAGGCCAGGATCACGCCCGGCAGGATCTGCCCCTGGTTCACCCGGTAGGCGCCAAAGAGCACCACGAGCGACAGGCCGATGTTCAGGCACAGCTGCATCAGCGGTCCCGGCGTCGACATGATCGTCACGGCCTTGATATCCGTGTTGGTCATGTCCGCATTGGCCGCGGCGAAGCGCTCCCGCTCGGTCTCCTCCTTGCTCAGCGCCTTCACCACCCGGATGCCCGTGATATTTTCCCGCATGATCCGCACGATCGTGTCAAGTTTCGCCTGCACGGTCCGGAACATCGGGATGCCCTTTGAAGAGATGAAGAAGATGATCGCGATCAGGAACGGCAGGATGCACAGAAGGATGCAGGTGAGCGGCAGGTCCATCAGCGCAGCGACCAGGACGCCCCCGCAGAGCATCATGGGCGCACGGACACAGAGCGTCTGCAGCTGCTGCGCGGCGCTCTGCATGTTATAGCTGTCGCTGGTCATCCGGGAGATGAGGCTCGGAAGGCCGAGCCGGTCAAATGCCTCCCCGTCCAGATGGATGGTCTTCTCGAAGAGCTCCTGCCGGATCTCAAAGCTGACCCTGTGCGCGTTATCCACCGCCCGCACGTTGGCCGCGACGTTGAGCGTCCGGCACAGCCACGCGGCCGCGAACATCAGCGCGCCCCAGCCGATCACCGGTCCCAGCTGTCCCAGGGGGACCACCACGTCGATGATGTGCTCGAGAATCGAAGGAAGCGCGAGTTCGCAGAGTGTCCCGGCGAGCTTGATCAGGATCGCCAGGGTCACCGCGCTGCCGTGCCTCCTCAGATGTGTGAAAATCAGTCTCATATTGCCCCTGTTTCTTTCCCTTGGGGGATCTCACCAGATCCCGTCCATCGCGGAGATCTCTTCCCTCAGCTCCGCCTCCCGGTCCCGGAAGAGAAGCATCTTGTTGTACTGGAAGAACGTCTCATTGCCGACCCGGTTCAGATATTCCATACTATAATAATTTCTCGTAAGCTCCGTGAGGAAGATCACGAGCTCCTGCCCGTCGCCGAAGCACTCGTGCACGAAGGCGAAGGCGTGATCCAGCTGCTCCCCGGCCTGCTTCTGCTTCTCCTCAAAGGCTGCGCGAAGCCCTCCGAAGGCAGCCTTGAGCTTCGCAAATGCATCCGCGTGCCCGGTCTCGTCCGCCAGCGCGACCTGCCACTCCCGCAGGATGTCAAGCGCCTCCCCGGTCACATGCTCCTCATCTCTCGTCAGAAGCTCCGCCCGCCGGTCCGCGCGGAATCTCTCCTCGCGCTCCGCGACAAAGCTCCCGAAGAGCTCCTGCGGCGTCAGGTATTCATTGCCCTGCGCGTCCCGGTACTTCTTGAGCGCCTCGTGCAGGATCCCGAGCCTCGTCCTCGCCAGATGCACCTCGCGGAAGTTCTCGTGAAGCCCCCCGAAGAGCATCCCGATCACACTGATCCGCTCATCGAAGGCCGCCCGCTGCATCGCCTCGCGCATCGCCTGCGGGATCTCCCCCGCCAGCACGCCCGCGATGTCATACCGCCTGCGGTACTTGTACCAGAGCTCCAGATAGTTCGCAAAATCCACCGCGATCTCCGGGCTCTGCACATACTGCGCCACCAGGTCTCGGTCCGCCGAAAGCCCCTGCCTCTCATACGCGTAGAGCATCTGCGACAGGTCCTCCCAGGCTCTTGCGGTCACAAAATGAATCCCGTCCACGCCGGTCTCCACCTGATAGAAATTCTGCTTCTTGATCTCCAGGTACGACAGGATCGACCCGTGGATCCCCGCCGTGTAGGCGTACTCCTTCCACACGTCGAAGTCCTGGTCCACCTCGATCTTCTTCACGCGGTCCAGCGTCACCACGTCAAACTCCCGCACCGCCCGGTTGTACTCCGGCGGATTGCCCGCCGCGCAGATGATCCACCCCTGCGGCACCTTGTGCTGGCCGAAGCGCTTCGCCTGCAGGAATTCCAGCATCGTCGGCGCGAGCGTCTCCGAGACACAGTTGATCTCATCGATGAAGAGGATGCCCTCCCGCAGCCCGGTCCGGCGCATTTTCTCGTAAACCGCGCCCAGAATCTCACTCATCGTGTACTCCGTCACCCGGTACTCCTGCCCGTCAAACTCCCTCGTCTCGATGTAAGGCAGGCCGATGGCCGACTGCCTCGTGTGATGCGTGATCGTATAAGAGACCAGGCCGATCCTGGCCTCCCTCGCCACCTGCTCCATGATGGCCGTCTTGCCGATGCCGGGCGGCCCGATCAGCAGCACCGGCCTCTGGTGGATCTCCTCCATCACGTAGGCACCCTGCTCATCCTTCTCCAGATAGGCCTGGATCGTCCGCCGGATCTCTTCCTTCACCTTCTTGATATTCATCCCCGCATCTCCTTCAGCTCATCTTCCTCGATCACAACCCGCATCGCCCACGGCGGCACCTTGGCAAGCACCGCGTCCGCTCCCGCGAACACAAATGCGGTGGGATAGCCCGGCCGCCTCGCCGGATACGTCCCGTACCCGTCTGTGAAATAAATCAGCCCCTGCAGGTCTTTCAGCTCACCCCGCGCGCGCAGCTCCTCCACGAGCGCGAACACCGGCCGGAAATCCGTCCCGCCGAAGCCCTTCACCGTCATCTGCTCCAGATACGCCTTCATCTCCGCGGCGTCCCGGATCCGGACCGCCTCCTGCACCTTCGCGTCCGCCTGCACGACGTACACCTCGCAGGCCCGGCTCTCCCCGGTCACCTCCGCGAGAATCTGCGCGGTCTGCGCAAGAAACGCCCGCACCAGGTCGCCCGCCGTCGATCCCGACGTGTCCACCGCGATCACAAACGACCGCACCTTCGCCTCCTCCTTCGACTCCAGCTCCTCGATCAGGGGCATGTTGCCGAACATCTCCATCCCGAGATGATAGAAGATATAGTCAAATGAATCCACGTCGATCTTCATCTCTTCGCGGACCCTCGCAAATTTCCTCAGAAACTCCCGGTAGCGCATCTTCCGGCGGTTCTGCACCCCGATGGCCGCCCGCAGCGCCCCGGCTTTCTCGCCCTGGTCGCGCACATAGGTCTCCATCGCGGTCTTGACCTTCTCCGAAGCCTCCCGAAACTCCTGCGCCTTCTCCTCCCGGTCCTGCTCCTTCGCATCGCCGGACCGCCACAGCGCGTGGTCGTCCGCCAGGAACTCCATCGGGTCCGCCTCCAGGCTCCCCTGCTCCAGCAGATGGTACACGCCCTCGGCCGTCACCACACGCAGCTGCTCCTCGAGCAGGCGGTAGACAGCCTCCCGCCGCGGGGAGACCAGCCTCCTCACGCACGGATAGTCCAGGCGGTCGATGATATACTCCGCCGCCGCATCGCACGCGGTGTCCCACATCTCGGTGTCCCGGCCCTCGGCCCCCTCCATGTGCCGCAGCAGCCCGTGCAGCAGACAGTGCAGGTAGAGGCGGTTGACCGCCACAGGCTCATACATAAACCGCTGCGACAGCTGCATCGGCTGGTAGAACAGCGTCACGCCGTCCGTGCCCAGCGCCCGGATCCCCGGGTGGTCCTTCCATTTCCACAGCTCGAAGACCGGCTCCAGGAAACGCATGGCAAGATAGAGCTCGTTCCTCGCCTGGGCGAGGATCTTCGCCCCCAGCGCCGCCTGCTTCTGATGCTGCAGGCTCCGTTTCTCCTCACTCATCACGCATCCTCCCGACCGCACAGGTCACATCCTATCACAGGTCAAACTCATCCTCCGCGGCCTGCCCGGCCCGCCGCTGCAGCAGGCTGCTCACCACCGCGAGCGCACCCGCCTCCTGCGCGCACGTAAGCAGGATATCCCGCTCTGCCTCCGAGGCCAGATCCGCCAGCAGCTCGATCAGCTCATACCGCTCCCCCGCGAGAAATGCCCCGGCAAGCTCCCGCAGGTTCTCGTGCAGATACGCCTCATACTCCGCGGCCGCCTTCTCCGAAAGCCTCACCGGCGCCGACAGCCGCAGCAGGGCTGCCTCCCCGCAGACCTCCGGCTCCTCCAGGTTCACCAGAAGCCCGAAGCGCCCGTCATAGCTCTCATAATCAATCGCGTGCTCCCCGATACAGGATCGGTAATGCACGCCCGCCCCGTACGTCACCTGGTTGATGATCCGGGCCGCCGTATTCTCCTCATAATCCTGCAGTAACCGCGGAAAGAGCAGCTTCGCGCACGCCCCGTCCGGGAAATGAATCGTCACGGCCACACGCCGGCTGACCTCGTCCAGCAGCTGCTTTAAGATCGTAAAATGATGCTCCCGCACCGTCAGGTCCAGCGCGTGCAGGCTCCGGCAGTTCTTAAAACAGCCGTCCGCCGTCTCCCGGATCCCGTCCGAGACCGCAAGCTCCCGCAGATTGCGGCAGTCATAGAAGCAATGCGCCCCGAGTCTCTTCACCCCGGCCGGCAGCGTCACCCGCTCCAGCTCCCGGTGCCCGTGGAAGCAGTAGCTGCCGATCTCACGCACCGCAAGCCCGCAGACCTCCTCCGGCACCGCGGCCCGCGCCGCGCTCCCCGTATACCGCGTCAGCACACAGCCGTCCGCGCACGCCTTCCACTCAAATTCACCCATAAGCCGCCTCGTTCTTCTGATCGAGTAGGAGGGGAAATTGATATTTCCCCGTCCTCTCACACCACCGTGCGTACCGTTCGGTACACGGCGGTTCAATCAACTTAACAAGTGACACGCCTGTCGGCGTAGTAGTCAGCCATAGAGACTAATCCAAAGCGGGTTAGTCTTTCTTTTGTAACAGCCACATTCATGGCGCCTCGTTGGCATACAAAAGTAATCCTTGCTCCACTGTAAGCCGTGGACCATGCGTACTTTCGACTGATTCCAAGTTTCATCAGGTTCTTTGCTCTGTTCTGCG
>JAFPYK010000154.1 GCA_017412265.1 Lachnospiraceae bacterium | reverse complement strand
GGTGACGCTCTATGACGAGAACTTCGACCACATGGGCATCCGCACCTTCTGCATGTTCACCGTCAATTCCAACATCCTCGCCGGCCTCTCGATGCTTCTGTGCATCCCCTATACGGTCGACGGCCTGCGCACCGGCTACTATCACCTGCCGGACTGGGTCGTGGTCCTGATGCATATGGGCGTGACCGCCGTGTCCCTTACCTTCCTGGTCTCCCTGCTTCTGCTGGCCCCGGTCAAGGGCTTCTACCTGATTTTCTCCGGCTCCCGCTTCTTCCTCCACGGGGTCTGCCCGGTGCTCTCCATCGTGACCTTCTGCTGCTTCATCTGCAGCCACCTCGTCCGCCCGAAGGAGACGCCTCTCTCGCTGATCCCCGTAGCCCTCTACGCAATCGTCTACCTGGTGATGGTCGTATTCATCGGCGAGGAAAACGGCGGCTGGAACGACTTCTACGGCTTCGCGACGCGCATTCCCCTCTGGATCTCGCTCGTATCGATCATGCCCATCACCTACGGCATCGCCCTGCTCCTGCGCCTCGGCCACAACCGGTGCTGCTTAAACCGCCGGGCGAAAGACGCGCAGCTCTACCGCGAAGCCTACACCGGCGCGGACCTTCGCAAGGTGATCGCGGAGATGGCCCGTTCCCGCAGGCGGGAACTGAAGCTTAAGAACGTCGTGATCCCCTCGCAGATCATCGGCTACATGATCGAGAACGGCGGCTCCGCTCTGGACCCCGCCGAGGGCAGCCGCATCTACCTCGAGGCCTATCTGGAAGAGCCCGGATAACCCCGGGAAGCCCTCAGATATACAAAAGTAACGCAAAAAAGGATGTGAGACACATCGACATGTCTCACACCCCTTTTCTTTCCTTTGCGGAATGTCTGGAAAATGCATCCCGCATCTCAGGCCTCCCGGCCGTTCCTCTCTCAGTTCTGGCCCATGTTGAGCATCTTGGTCTTGAGCTCGGTCTCGATCCGGTTCAGCTCTTCCTCGGCCGCCTGTCTCTTCTGCTTGCCCTCGGTCTGGATCTTCAGGACCTCGTCCAGCGTGCTGATCAGCGTCTGGTTGGTCTGCGTCAGAGTCTCGATATCCACGATGCCGCGCTCGGATTCCTTCGCGGTATCGATTGTAGCCTGCTTTAACGTCTCCGCATTCTTCTTAAGCAGCTCGTTGGTCACATTGGTCACCTCTCTCTGGGCTGCCGCCGCGCTGGTGGAATCATGCACACCGATCGCAAGAACCATCTGGCTCTTCCACAGCGGGATCGTGTTGACCAGGGTCGACTGGATCTTCTCGGACATCATGCTGTCGTTGTTCTGGATCAGACGGATCTGCGGAGCCATCTGCAGCGATACATTTCTCGTCAGCTCCAGGTCATACAGCTTCTTCTCGAAACGGTCGCACTGCCCGACCAGATCGTTGACCGCCTGCGCGTCCTCGGCATTGCCGGTCTCCTGGGCTTTCTTCTTCAGAGCCGGAATCTCGACGTCACGGACCTCCTGCAGCTTCTTCTTGCCGGCTGCGATGTACATCGTCAGCTCCTTGAAATAAGCCACATTCAGGTCATACATCTTATCCAGCATGGCGATGTCCTTCATCAGCGTGATCTGGTGATTCTCCAGCTCCTTGCTGACCTTGTTGACATTTACCTCTGCCTTATCGTACTTCGCCTTCATGGTCGCGACCTTGTTGCCGCTCTTCTTGAACATGTTGCCGAAGAAACCCTTGTCCTCCTTGTCGTCCAGCTGGCGAAGCTCCGTCACCACGTTGGTGAGCAGGTCACCGACCTCCCCCAGGTCCTTGGTGCGCACGCTGTTTAACGTCGTCTCCGAGAAATCCGCCATCTTCTTCTGGGCGCCGGCACCGTACTGCAGGATCATATTGGAGTTGTGAATGTCGATCTTCCCTGCAAACTCATCCACCATCGCCTGCTCTTCGGGCGTCAGGCGGATCTCCTCAGCCTTCACCACTTCCGGCTTCTCGGGCTCAGCCTGTGCCTGCGCTTCCGCCGCCGCGGTCTCCCCGAACGGGTCCAGCGTCAGGGTCGGAGCCGGGGTGTTCTGCATCATGGTTGCCAGATCAAGGCCTGCGTTCGTCGCGGGCTTGTACTCATATTCCAGCTTCTCGTTTTCGTTGGTATCGCTCATATCTGCCTCCTGTGTCATATGTGAATTTTACGCGCAATCCGCATGATCTCACGATCCGAGGGTTGTCGTTTTAAAATCCTCTTGCTTCAGGCCCTCGCGGGCAAACATATTCTCCATCACCGAGATATCGGTCGAGATATCCCAGGCCACCGCCTGGAACATATCGTCGTAGAGCTTCTCATACGCCGTGTTGATCGAATCCAGCGTCTTCTCGATCTCAGCCTTGGCCGTCTTGATATTCTCGCCCTGCACCGGCTGCTCATCGAGCATCTTGTACGTGTTGACCAGCTTCAGCGTGGTCGGCATATAATACTCCAGAAAACGCTCCAGTTCGCTGCGCTTCTCCGGGTATTTCTGCACCGCCTCGAAGATCCGGCTGATGATGAACTCCAGCCGGTCGAGCTTCTGCGTCACCTCCACGCCGGGGATCGCGTCGTTGGCCGCCCGGATCTGCGTGATGTAATTCTCGCCGGTCGCGAGCATCGCCCGCACTTCCTTCTCCTCCTGCGACAGCTTCGACTCGACGTCCTTCTGCTTCTCCATCTCGAGGTAGTTCGCGTAGGCCTCCCGGTACTGCTGGTAGGACACGTCATCCAGCATGAAATAATCTTCCTTCTGGTTTAAATGTCCCTGCGGGAAGATCCCGATCGCGATCATCTTCTTGAGATCCTTCACCACCTGCTTCTCAGAGATTCCGGTGCGCGACGAAAGCTCCGCCACAGAGATGTAAGGCACGCCCTTCATCGCCCGCACATACTGGTTGAGCCGGTCCAGCCGGCGCTTCCCGATAAATCCCTTGCCGAAGAGCGCTCCGAACAGAAGCGTCACCGGCAGGAAGAAGCCGAGTCCCAGCGCGACCCCTCCCGGATACTGCGAAGCGGAAGACATCATGGTGACAAAGAAGGTCGTCAGGGCGCCGATGCTCATGCCCAGCCCGCCGATCAGCATGCTGACCTGGTTCGAGATCCGCCCCACCTGCTTGATCGGGAGACGCTTTCTCACCGTGGGCTGCGCCGCGGGCTGTGCGGCCGGCTGCTCTCCGGCGTCCGATGT
>JAFPYK010000021.1 GCA_017412265.1 Lachnospiraceae bacterium | reverse complement strand
GGCATTGCGGATCTTGGTCATGACTTCAAACGGATTGGCTGTGAGGATCTCCATGTGCTCGGAGGCGATATCATTGGCCACCTCGATGGCCTCCGCCAGGTCCTTCGTCACCAGAAGATAGCCGTAACGGTTTAACGAGTCTTCGATGATCTCTCTCCGGGGAAGCTGCTTCGCCATCTGCCATGCCCGCTCTCCCACCTTCTTCGCGAGCTCAAGGCTCGGAGTGACTAGGATCGCGGAGGCCAGCTTATCATGCTCGGCCTGTGAGAGAAGGTCCGCAACTACATAGTCCACGTCCGCGGTGTCATCGGCCAGGACCAGGACCTCGGAAGGGCCGGCGACCGAATCGATGCTCACATAGCCGTAGACTGCCTTCTTGGCGAGCGCGACGTAGATGTTGCCGGGACCGACGATCTTGTCGACCTTAGGGACGGACTCGGTTCCGAAGGCGAGCGCGGCGATGGCCTGTGCCCCGCCGGCCTTAAAGATCCGGTCGGCTCCTGCTTCGGAGGCCGCGACCAGCGTCGCCGGATTGATCTTGCCGTCCTTGCCCGGAGGCGTGATCATGATGATCTCCGTCACACCGGCGACCTTGGCCGGGAGGATGTTCATCATCGTGGAGGAAGGATAGGCAGCCGTCCCGCCGGGAACATAGACACCCGCGCGGCGCAGAGGCGTGATCTTCTGTCCGAGGATCGTTCCGTCTTCCGTGGTCTGGAACCAGCTGTTTCTCTTCTGCAGCTGGTGGAAATGGCGGATGTTCTCCGCCGAACGCCGCATGGTTGCAAGAAGGTCCGCGGGCACCTTCGTGTAGGCCTCCTCGATCTCCTCCGATGTAACCTCGATGTTCCCGGCGTTGATGTCCGCCCCGTCAAACTGTCTCGTATAATCAAAGAGCGCCGCGTCACCCTCCTCGCGCACGCGGTCCAGGATCGCCTGCACGCGCTCCGCATAGACCTGGTAGTGGCTGGGACTGCGCATTAACAGGTCCTCAAGCAGCCGGGACTTGCTCTCCGGTGTCAGTTCGATCAGCTTCATGATTCCACTCCCCTTCCTTCCGTGCGAGGCCCCGCCGTGATGCCTCGAAGACTACGGATCAGCTCCTCGATGCGCTGATGCTCCATCTTCATGCTCGCCTCATTGACCGTCACCCTTGCCGAGAGATCCACGATCTCCGCGAGCACGGCCAGGCCGTTTTCCTTCAGGGTGGCCCCGGTCTCTACGATATCCACGATCATATCCGCCAGCCCGACGATCGGTCCCAGCTCCACGGAGCCGTTTAACTGGATGATCTCAACCGTCTGGTGCCTCCGGTTATAGAAATAATCCTTCGCGATGTTTGGATACTTCGTCGCGACGCGGAAATTCTCTCCGGTCTCCAGAAGGCCTCTCGCGCTCTCCGGCCCGCAGACGCACATGCGGCAGCGGCCGATGCCGAGATCCAGCACCTCGTACATGCGGCGGCCCTCCTCCAGGATGGTATCCTTGCCGACGATTCCGATGTCCGCGGCCCCGTACTCCACGTAGGTGGGAACGTCACTGGCCTTGGCCAGGAAGAACTTGTACTTCTTCTCTTCATTTACGAAGATCAGCCGCCGGGAGGAAGGATCCTGCATCTCTTCGCAGGTGATGCCGCACTGCGCGAGGATGGCCATGGCCTGCTTTGCAAGCCTTCCCTTGGCCAGCGCAAATGTCAGATATCTCATAAGCCCTCCTCTCCCGGGCGGAGCGGCGAAGCCTCCCCGTCCTCGTTAAGACAAATCACGTCAGAGAAGCCATGCTTCTTCGCGTAGGCAAGATACTCATCGGCTCCCTTGCGCGAGGAACGGCGGATCACAGCCGCCAGGATTCCCTCGGCCCGCAGGCGATTCGCGTATTCCACAGCCGCGGCACGGCCGGCGGCCCGGTACAGGATCAGGCAGCGCTTCGGCACGGGAACCGATACGTTCTGGCTCTTTAACGCACTCATCAGAGGGTCCAGGAGGATCGCGAAGCCGATCGAAGGCGCGTCCTTGCCGAAGCCCGAAAGCAGGCGGTCATAGCGGCCTCCCAGCGCCAGTGCGTCTCCGGTGCCGTAGGTATATGCCTTGAAGATAATGCCGGTGTAATAGTCATGGGCGCTTAAGAGCCCCAGGTCATAGGTCAGATATTCCGAGATCCCGTAAGAGGATAAGATCTCGTGAAGCTCCGTCAGGGACTGAAGCGCCGCGACGGACCTTGCATTCTTCGTCCGGGAGGCCTGGCGTTTCATCTCAGAGAGATCCCCGAAGATCATCGGCAGGTCAATCAGAAGCTCCCGGATCCCCTCATCCATCGGCAGGTCCGCGAGGAGCGCCTCCACGCCGGAGACATTCTTCTGGGCGATCAGGTCCTTCAGCCGCCGGGTGCGCGCTTCGTCAAGCCCGGCCTCTTCTAAGAGCCCGTTCAGGAACTCTGCGTGGCCGATCTCGAGCCGGAAATCCGTCAGGCCTGCCTGTTTCAGACAGTCGATCAGCAGGGCGATCATCTCCGCGTCCGCATCCGCGGAACCGTCATTGATCAGTTCAGCGCCAAGCTGCGGGATCTCCTTCGGGCGGCCCTTGTAATTCTCAGTATTCACATACGTGTTGCCGTGATAGCACAGACGCAGCGGCAGATCCTCCGCCGCGTCATAGCGGGCCGCACACCTGGCGATGCCGGGCGTGAAGTCCGGGCGCAGCACCAGCGTGTTGCCGTCGCGGTCGAAGAAACGGAACATCTCTCTCGTCGAGACCGTCGAGGCCCCCTGGAGAAAGACGTTAAAGAATTCAAAAGCCGGAGGAGCGGTCTCTTCAAATCCGTACAGCTCCATGACTTTATGCATGCCGGACTGCACCGCGGATTGAGCGACACAGGAAGCACCGTAGAGATCCCGGAAACCATCCGGTGTATGCAAAAGTTCGTTGTCCATATGGATCATGAAGAATACCTCCTTCGGCAGGTAATGCAGCCTGATACTTTAGTACGTTAACTTGGTAGCATGCTACCAACTGAAACTATCGCTCATTATATCACACTGAGGAGATTTGTCAACAATGGCCTTGAGAGGCTCAGGAATCACCTTCCGACTCCCGGTCGGAGAGGTCCTGGTTGAGCATTTCCAGGTAATGAACGAAGACACCGCTCTTGTGCGGGGAGATCTCATACCGGGGCTGCAGCTCCTCGTAGCGGAAGCTCTTGCGGCCGCCCTCCTCCCCTCTCTGCCAGAACGGATAGAACTCGCGGAAGCGCAGGTAATAGTACAGGTCTCTCTCCGAGAAATAGATCAGGAAAAATGCCACGCCGCCCTGCTCTTCAAATTCCTTCATGAACTGCACCTGGTGCGGATGGATATTCTGCAGGCGGAAGGTGTCTCCGGCATTCTCCTTGGCATCGAAACAGACCGGGATGCCCTGCACCACGCCGATATAATCCACGGTACTCTTCTGCTCGAAGAACGCCTTGGTGATGATGCCCTCGCCCTTGTTGATCTCGATGGGAGTGATCGGTGTGTGGACCTTCTGGATCAGTGCCAGATGGCTGTCACGGTACTTGTCGTTGGTCATGTTGATCAGGTTCTCCAGTGTCGATCCACGGAGACCTCGCGAATTCCAGGTCATAGCTGCCTCATTTCTCAGGTTGGGATAAACAGGATGTCAGTGAGCGCCGAGGTGCTTCTTACAGGAAGGAAGAAGGCCTTCGGCCGTGCGGGAAAATGTCTCCGGCAGCGGCGCGGTTACGGTCCGGCCGGACAGGCCGGCGAGAGCCCCGGATAATTCCGGGAAGACGGCCTGATGCGCATGCAGCATCTGATAGCGCATGCCGTATTCCTTCAGGATCCGCTCGTTGACCGCGTAACGGCCGTACTTGCGGTCCCCCGCGATGGGATGCCCGATGCTTGCGAGGTGGGCCCGCAGCTGATGCGTCCTGCCGGTGACAAGCTCCAGGCGGACGAGCGTAAACTCCTCCGAGGAGCAGAGCGGCTCACAGCGGGTCTCTATCGGGGAGGCGCCGGGGAAGGCTTCTGCCCTCACGGTCACCTGGTTGGTCTTCGCGTCTTTTTTCAGCCACCCGCGAAGGACGGCAGGCTCCGAGATCCTGCCGCAGACCAGGGCCAGATAGTACTTCTGCATCCTCCGGCTGCGGAGAAGCTCGTTCATCTGCTGAAGGCCGGCCAGTGTCTTGCCGGCAAATACCAGGCCGCTGGTGTTGCGGTCGAGCCGGTTGCAGATGCCGGGTGTGAAGCTCTCAAGGTCTCTCTCATTCAGCTCCCCGCGCGAGAGCATGCGTCCGATGAAATATTCATTGAGCGAGACGTCCGATGCCTCCGCCTTCTGCGAGAGCATGCCCGCGGGCTTTAAGAGGATGCACACCTGGCTGTCCTCCCAGAGGACGGTCAGGTCCGTCACCGGATATGCCGGATGGCCGTTGCCGCGGAACTTCTCGACCGTCTCGTCAGAGAGAAAGAGAGAGACGATATCGCCCTCCGTGAGCTTCTCGCTCCCGTCCGCTCTCTTCTTGTTCAGCACGATATTCTTTTTTCGCAGCATCTTGTAGAAGAAGCTCTCCGGCGCTTCCGGCAGATACTTGGCCAGGAACTTCGTCAGCCGCTGTCCGGCCTCATTGGATCCGATGGTGATCTCTCTCACGTTCTGTTACCACTTTCTTACTTGTTCGAAACGGAATCTCTCCGCCTCAGCGGGGCGTCTCCCATTCTGCCGTGACCTCCCGGAAGCTCTCCACGTAATAGTCTGCGAGAGCCCGTTTCTGGTCCCGGCTCCACGCACTGTAGGGATCTTCCACTGCGCAGACCTGCATGCCGGCGTTTCGTCCGGCCTCAATTCCCTGAACCACGTCTTCAAACACCAGGCAGTCCGCCGGGGACACGTGAAGCATCTGCGCCAGAGCCAGGTAGATGTCGGGCTTCGGCTTGCCGCGCTGCACCTCGGCCGATGTCAGGATAGCGTCGAAATACTCCATCACTCCGTGAGAGATTAGCACTTCCTCCGTCAGCTCCCTGGAATTGCTGGTGCCGATGCCGATGCGGATGCCCCGCTCCTTCAGCCCCCGGAGAAGCTCCAGGGCACCGTCCTTGAGCGGGACTCTCTCCCGGTAGAACTGCCGGGCCATATCATTCCAGTCCGCCTGCATCTTCTCGATGGTATCCGGTATCTCGTAGCGCGCCTTCATATAGACTGCGGTTTCGTGGATGCTCTTGCCGTCGATGGCCCTCTGCAGGTCCGGGGTAAATTCCTTGCCGAACCTGGCAAGATAGTCGATGTCGATCTGGCGCCACATCCACATGGAGTCCGCCAGGGTTCCGTCCAGGTCGAACAAAACCGCGCGTTTATTCTCTAGCATAATCTCGGTCCTTTAACTGGTGGAGTTCTTCCGGGGTGAGCTCTCGGTAAGCCCCCGCGGGGAGGTCGTCAGGCAGGACGAGCGGCCCCATAGAGAGGCGCTTCAGATACCGCACCTCGTTGTCCCTCGCGGCCCACATACGCTTCACCTGATGATACTTCCCTTCGGTGATGGTGACCAGCGCCCCGTCCGGGAGGATCTCGCATAGCGCGGGCCGGCAGCGGGTGCCGTCCTCGAGGACGATTCCCTCCGCAAATGCCTCCGCGTCCTGCTCTGTTGCGGGAGCGGCCAGCCGGCACAGGTAGGTCTTCTCCACATGCTTTGCCGGTGAGAGAAGGTCATGTGCCAGAGCACCGTCGTTGGTGATCAGCAGCAGCCCCTCTGTATCGATGTCCAGACGGCCGACCGGGGAGAGATTCGAATACGGCACATCCTCCAGAAGATCCAGGACCGTCCGGTGCCTGGTATCCTCGGTTGCCGTGATGACTCCCGCCGGCTTGTGAAGCATATAATATGCAAACCTGCGGTAACGAAGGTGCCTTCCGTCAAATGTGACGTCCGCCTGCTCCGGGTCGATCTTGGTCTCCGGTTTTGTGCAGACGCTTCCGTTCACCGAGACCCTGCCCGCCCGCAGGTATTTCTTCACCTCGCTGCGTGTGCCGGCACCGCAGTCTGCCAGATATTTATCCAGACGAAGCATCACATCATCCTCCATCCGGGGTGGTATTTGTTCTTAAGCTGCGCGCCGGTGCATTTGGCCCAGCCCAGAGGATAGCCGTCGACGCACACCAGGCACCAGCCCTTGCCCGGAGCCTCGCCCGGGAGCAGGTCGATGGTCTCTCCCTTTAAGTATTTGCGCACACGCTCATCTTCTGCCGGGAAGGATACATGCCTCGGATATTCGTCAGCCCGAAGGGCCATGGCCAGGGCCTCGACCGGCTCGAAACGGTTCTTCTTGACCATGCCCAGGAAGAGCCCGCAGCGGATGACCCGGAAGGCGGACAGATCCGGCATGCCTGTGGGCACGAGGTAGAGCCGGTCCGCGATCTGCCGGTACTCGTAGCCGGTGAGATCCCAGGTAAGCTCGGACAGGAACTCTTCTGCCTCGGCCGGAAGCTTCACACGCCTCGAAGACGAGTCGGCCCGGTCGGGAGCTTCTCCGTCCTTCTTAAGGAGCGCGGCGAAATGTCCCTCTCCCTTCAGGCGGTGCGGGAAGAACCTTGCCGGCAGGCGAAGCTCTTCATAAAGAGCCTCCGGAATCTCCGCCGACCACTCCGGATGGCCGCCCTCTCTGCCCGGGAAATCCGACAGCGGAACCAGGTGCATGTCCGGATGTGAGGCCAGAAGCTCCGCCAGGACCTCCTCGTCCTCCTGCACGGAGAATGTGCACGTCGAATACAGAAGCATGCCGCCGGGCGCCAGAAGATCTGCCCCGGTGTGAATCAGGCTCTTCTGGATCGGCGCGTAGTAATCCGGTCCGTGCTCGAGCCAGAACTTCGGCATCGAGCCCTTCTTGCGGAACATCCCTTCCCCCGAGCAGGGCGCGTCGATCAGGATCTTATCAAACCACCCGGCAAATGCGGGCAGAAGCTTTGAAGGCTCCTCGCAGAGGACCGCGGCGTTCTTCACGCCGAAGAGCTCCAGGTTCTTCTGGAGCGCCTTGATCCGCGAGGCGCTGATATCATTTGCAATCAGGATCCCCCGGCCCTGAAGCTTGGACGCGAGCTCCGTGGACTTTCCTCCGGGAGCCGCGCACATATCCAGGACGCGCTCGCCCGGATCTACCGGTAAAAAGGACGCAGGAGCCATGGCACTTGGCTCCTGCAGATAATACAGTCCCGCGTAGTAATAGGGATGCTCCGAAGGCTTGTCTTCATCCGGACACAGATATCCGTTGGGAGACCAGGGGATACGCTCCCAGGAGGTCAGCACCCGGTCCGGCACTTCCTCCCCGGAGGTCTTCAGTTCATTGATGCGAAGCCCGCTGTAGGCGTCTCTGTCCAGGGAAGCAAGATACTTCTCGTAATCCTCCTCTCCCAGCAGCGCACGCATGCGGTCTTGAAATGCCTTCGGCAATTCCATGGGCAGTAACCCTCCTTACTCCAGGCTCTGCGCGCGGTATCCCTCGGAGATGATGTCCAGCTCCTTGTTGAACCGCTCCAGATCCTTTAAGTTGCCGCTCTTGTAGAGGCGGAAGAATTCATCCTGGATCTTCAGGATCTCTCTCTTGTTGGAGACCTTGTAGAGATTCTGGATGTTATTCAGGATGTCAGAGACGACGTTGGCCTTCAGGCGGAAGGAGTTCTGCGCGTCCATGATCTCCTGGCGCACATAAGACATCTCCGAATCCAGGACGACGATGGCGTCCGCGGCGTTGGTCAGGCGCTCCCGGATCTCGTCCGGAATATCCTGATCATACTTGTACTGGAGCGAATGCTCCACGGTCGCCCAGAAATTCATGGCCAGGGTCCGGATCTGGATCTCGCACTTGACCTCGCGCGGCCCGCGGATCGTATGCACCTTGTACAGGATGATCATGTGATAGCTGCGGTAGCCGCTGTCCTTGCTCGAGGAGACGTAATCCTTCTCGCTGATGACCCTCAGGTCCTCTCTCTGGTGGATGATCTCCACCACACGCTCGATGTCCTCCACAAACTGGCAGATAATGCGGATTCCCGCGATATCATCGAGCTTCTCTTCAAATTCGTCAATGACGAGGTTTTTGCGCTGCACTTTTTCCAGAATACTGGAGATGGTTTTCAACCGTCCGTCCACCTGCTCAATCGGTGAATAGAGCCCCCTTCTGCGGTAACCGTCCCGTATCTGGGTGAATTTCAACATCAGTTCATCAACTGCCATGCCGTAGGGCTCTAAAAGCTCGCGCCACAACATGATTTCCATAGAATTACTCCTTTACAGATCAGAACGAAGCAGACAGCCCGTCAAATCCCTCTAAGAGATGCTTCACGAGGGCGAGCATCCGGTCACAGTCGCCGGGGCGTGCGCCTTCGATATTCAGAGGCATCTGCGGATCGTGCAGGGAGACCCGGAGCAGCAGCCAGCCCTTCAGGTTCTCATCATCGAAGGAGAGGCGGATGCCCTCGTAGGAATTCGGCACGACGTACCATCCCTCGGCTCTCGCGCGCTCCTCGAACGCGGCCAGGACCTCTTTGCCGTAAGAACGAAAGTCCTCCGCCGTGATGCGGAAACGGTACTCTCTCTCTTCAAAACCGTCCGGCAGGTCCTCGATGTAGGAAGCAAGCGCGCGGCCTTCCTTCTTCGCGAGCGCCAGGGCGATCAGGATCTTCACGGCCATAAATGCGCCGTCATCCAGATAATAGTTCTCGCTCAGTGCGCCGTGGCCGCTGGTCTCGATCGCCAGAGGCGTCACAATCCCTGCTTTGTTGAGTTCGATCTGTTTATTGATTACATTTTTATATCCGCGCATGTAACGCAGATGATGCATGCCGAGTTTGCCTTCGATGAAACGGGTCAGGCGGTCGGACGTCACGGAATCGGTGACGATGGTTCCGCCCGGATAGTCCTTCGCGAGGATGGCAGCCATCATCGCGATGATCTTGTCGCGGTTGACCTCGTTGCCGTCCGGAAGTACGCAGGACATGCGGTCGACGTCGGTATCGAAGATAATACCGAGATCGGCATGATTCGCAAGCACGGCGCTGCGGATGGACTCCATCGCCTGCTTGTTCTCAGGGTTCGGGATGTGGTTCGGGAACATCCCGTCCGGCTCCAGGAACTGGCTGCCGGAGGTGTCTGCGCCGAGGGGATCGAGCACTTCCTTCGCGAAGAATCCGCCCGCACCGTTGCCGGCATCCACGACGACATGAAGGCCCTTCAGCGGAAGCTCGCCCTCTCCTGCTCCCACGCCCTTGCGGATCGTATCGCGAAGATGTGCGCAATAGACCGACAGGGTGTCTGCCTTGGAGACGAGGGAGAGATCCGGCAGACCCGGATGAGGCTCCTTCACATCGGCAAGAATCGCATCGATATCCTCGTGCTCCAGCCCTCCGTCACGGTCAAAGAACTTCAGGCCGTTGCGGTTGTAAGGAAGATGGCTCGCAGTGATCATGATGGAACCGTCAAATGCGAATTCCGGGAACACCGTGGTCATGAACATCGAAGGCGTCGACACCAGGCCGCAGTCATAGACCTTGACTCCCATGGACGCAAGGCCGGAGAAAACGCCGATTCCGATCGCGTCCGCGGTGATACGCGAATCATGGCCGACACCGATGCGAAGCTCGGTCGTCTCCTTATGATGCTTCTTCCCGAGCCAGCGGGAAAATGATTCGGCGATCAAACTGGCGGCTTCCGGCGTCAGGTTCACGTGCTCGCCCGGAACACCCTCGATGGCAATGCCTCTGACATCGCTGCCGTTGGCTAAAGATCTGATATTCATTTACATCTACCTCCTGAGGAATATTTCTTCCCTGATTCTTAATGTTAGTTTAGCATAAGGACCCTTGTTTTTCCAGTCCTCTTCCGATATATTTACCACATAGGGAGCCTGCGGGCCGGGGATGGGCAATGGCCCAGATGGGCCGTGCCGGGCGGGGCTCCGGGGAGGAAAACGATGATAAAATATCTGCGACACGGCAGCCTGCGCCTGCTGCCCGTCCTGCTCCTGCTGCTGCTTCTGGCGGCAGGCTGCGCGAAGGAAAAGGCGCCGCCGGAGCTTGCCGGCGCCGAGGCCGCTTATGAGGAAGACGCGCTGCCTTCCGGGGAGGCCGGCAGGTTCTTCGACGGACTGTGCAGGGTGACCTTCCTGGATGTGGGCCAGGGACATGCCACACTGTTCCGGACCGAAGAGGCGGCGGTCCTGATCGACGGAGGAGGCCGCGATACATCGTCATTTGTGGTGTCTTGGCTGCAGGAGCAGGGAGTGAGCCGGCTGGACCTGATGGTCGCAACCCACGGGGATGCGGACCATATCAGCGGCCTGATCGGGGTCATGAACCAGTTCAAGGTGGAGGAGGTCTGGGCGTTCGCCACCTCGGAAGAGACCTCCACGGTCCGGTCGTTCTTCCGGACAGCTGAGCGTTTCGGGATCCCGGTCGCTTATCCTTCTCCAGGGGAGGAACGAG
>JAFPYK010000153.1 GCA_017412265.1 Lachnospiraceae bacterium | reverse complement strand
TGACATCAATCGGAATTCCGACAATACTCTGCGATTGTGTGCACAGATAATTTAGTGCTGATAATCTATGATACAGGCAAATTCCCGTTTATCGTTCTGTCGATATTCATCTTACTGTCTCAACCCTGGCCGATACCGGAGAATTGCCCATTCCTTCATTGGGATGAACCAGCGGGTCAAATACAAGCCTTTATATTTGACCTGCTGCTCCGAGGCATGTGGAATCAGTGGTATTGATGACAAAGAAATCGTTTCATCGGTGTTGGGTAGAGTAAGGTTATATGAAACCGTTTATTATTCTGCTTAATGGTCCTTCATGCAGCGGATAATCAACATTGTCACGCATCCTGCAAAATCTGGTTCTGCAGAAGCGCGGCGATTTGTATAAGATCGTTTCGAGAGATGATTTCCGGATAATGTTCCGCACAGGAGGCTGCCTATGATATTACGGATCACCGGGTACCGTGATGTAGATGCAAGAAAACTGATGGATATCTATGCCGAGAGCAACCTTGAGAACACCGAATACAGATATCCGGGAGAATAACTTAAAGAGTGCCGTCCGGGCTCGGAGAAGTACAGTGGCGGAAGCAGCGAGATGAAAGGAGAGACTGAGACATGGAGTATCAACGTTTCCGGGAGCTTGTGGAGAGAGAAAACGGCTTCGAATTCTATCAGGCATTTCGCGGGGAGGTCGACTGGGTGATCGGCGGCAAGGATGACACCTGCTGGCTTGCCATCCTGCAGGACGGATCGGTGAAGGAGATCTTCATCGGAAGCCTGAAGGACGGTGTGTGGACCGACCGCAGGATCAAGGGAAAAGGGAAGAAGAGGACCGTCAAGGAGATGCCTTCGGGGAGCACCGCGAAGCGGGTCGTGGAGAGGGCGTACTTTATGCAGGATGAAGAGTGGGTCAAGGGAAGAAAGCCGAGGCTCGTGGAGGATGCGCACCCGCATTATCACTACGTCTACGGATTCGGCGACAAGGCGCTGGACGTCTCGGAGGCTTACGGGGTGAGCATCGGCTACTCGGACCTGAAGGATTCGGAGGCCGGTTTTCACCTGCGGTATCTCTATGCCGGCGAAGAGGTGAAGATCCCGGGGTGATTCAGGATCCGGGAAGAGAGCATTTGCAGATTCGAGGTGCGAACATGAACATTGAATGGGTTGACGGATTTGAGATCTCCGTCACTTGCAGCGACCGCCGCGAGGTGACCATCGCCGCGAACAGAGAGGGGCTGCTGTCGCTTGCCGGGCAGCTTAAGGCGCGTGCGGAAGGCGCGCCGGGGGATCATATTCACTATGATGCATATAACTGTCTCGAGGAAGGCTCCGCCGAGATGGTCATCGTGAAGGAGCAGACAGGAAGCCGTTGAAGGTAGAGGTGAATCTGTGTAATGGGCATGATTCACCGGGCAGCGTGCGGTCACAGAAGGGGGGGGGTGCGGCGGCATGATCATCAACACCGGACAGAGGACTGACATTCCGGCCTTCTACGCCGAATGGTTTGCGAACCGGCTGAAGGAAGGCTATGTCTGCGTCCGCAATCCTTATGATCTGAACCAGGTCAGCCGCTACCGGCTGGACCCTTCGGTTGTGGACGTGATCGGCTTCTGCACGAAGAATCCTGCGCCGATGTTCCCTTACATGGATCTGCTGAAGGAATACGGTCAGTACTGGTTCGTCACAATCACTCCTTACGGGAGGGACATCGAGCCGAATGTGCCGGACAAGCACCGGGTCCTGGAGGATTTTCAGAGGCTCTCGGACATGGCCGGCGTGCGCTCGACCGGCTGGCGATACGATCCGATCCTCCTCTCCGGGAGGTATACGGCCGAGTACCATCTGCGTGCATTTGAGCAGATTGCCGCGGCGCTGGACGGCTATACGGAGACGGCGGTGATCAGTTTTATCGACCTGTACCCGAAGGTTCGGAGGAACTTTCCGGAGGCGCAGGAGGTGACGCGGGAGCAGCGCCTGATGCTGGGGAAGGAAATGATCCGGATTGCCGCGGCGCATGGTATGACGGTCAAGCCCTGCGCGGAGGGCGATGAGCTGGCGGCTTACGGGGCCGACTGCAGCGGATGTATGCAGATCCGTGATTATGAGAGGGCCATCGGCAGACACCTGAATGCCCCGAAGAGAAAGGGCGCCAGGGCAGAGTGCGCCTGCTATCTCTCATGTGATATCGGCGCTTACAATACCTGCAGGCACCTGTGCCGGTATTGCTACGCGAACGCAGAGCCGGAGACCGTGCTGGCGCAGAGCCGGCTGCATGATCCGCAATCTCCGTTCCTGATCGGCGGATACCGGGACGGAGACATCATCCATGACGTGCCTCAGGAGTCCTGGATCGATGAACAGATCCGCCTGGACCTGCCGTTATGACCATGCCCGCGTACGCAGAGAACCTGCAGAAAGAGAGCCAACAGGATGAATCAACAGGAACGTCTGGATTATCTGGTAGAACAGTTTAAAGAGGATTCGGTGCAGTACCGGAATCTGGAAACGCCGCGGGATAACGAGGGGAAGAGACGCCTCTTGCGCTCCCTCATGAATATTCGGATGCCGAAGGTGCTGCCGCCGGGAGTGCTGGAGGTCCAGGATGCATATCTTCGGGAGAGGAACGAGGAGACCGGGACCGTAAGCATCGCAGAGATTCCGACAGCCGAAGCACTGGGCAGCGGTCATGCATTTGCAGAGAAGCTCTCGCTCTGGCAGGGAGATATCACGAGACTTGCAGCCGATGCGATCGTAAATGCGGCCAATTCGCAGATGCTTGGCTGCTTCGTGCCGATGCATACCTGCATCGACAACTGTATCCACACGTACGCGGGAGTGCAGCTGCGGGCGGAGTGCAGCCGGCAGATGAGTGCGCTCCGGGCGAGGTACGGTGCGGGCTACGAACAGCCGACCGCGGTTCCGATGCTGACGGACGGCTACAACCTCCCGGCGAGAAAGATCGTGCACATCGTGGGGCCGATCGTCTCCGGGCGGCTGACGAAAGCGCTGGAACAGGACCTGGCGGACTGCTACACGAACACGCTGGATCTGTGTGCGGAGAACGGGATCCGTTCCGTGGCTTTCTGCTGTATCTCCACCGGTGTATTTCGCTTCCCGAACAAAAGGGCGGCGGAGATTGCGGTGCAGACTGTGACAGAGTGGCTTGAGGGACATTCGGACGAGATGGACCGGGTCATCTTCAATGTGTTTAAGGATGAGGATAAGGAGTACTATGAAGCAGAATTATTCTGATATGCCGAACGGATATCTGGAGACGATCGACCGGGGAATCCGGGCGATCCGGCAGCTACGGGGAGGCCTGACGAGGGGCAAGCATTCCCGGGAAGAGGCGATGGCCCAGCTGAAGCGTGAGATCGAGACCGCGGACGCAATCGTCATCGGTGCGGGCGCCGGGCTCTCGACTTCCGCCGGGTTTACTTACGCGAGAGAGCGGCTGGAGAAGTGGTTTCCGGATTTTGTCAGGGAATACGGTTTCCGGGATATGTATTCCGGCGGATTCTATCCATATCCGTCGAAGGAGATCTTCTGGGCTTACTGGTCCAGGTATATCTACGTCAACCGCTACCTGGATCCGCCGAAGCCGGTCTACGAGCAGCTGTTTTCGCTGGTGAAGGATCGGGATTATTTCGTCATTACGACGAATGTGGATCACTGTTTCCAGAAGGCAGGATTCGACAAGAGCCGCCTCTTCTACACGCAGGGTGACTACGGGCTGTTCCAGAGCACGAATCCGGCGAACCGCAAAACCTACGAGAATGAAGCCTGGATTCGGGAGGCCATGGAAGCCCAGGGGTTTGTTAAGGACGATAACGGACGTTTCAAGATGCCGGAGGACGGCAGGCTCCGGATGGAGATTCCCGCCGGGCTGATCCCGAGGTGCCCGGACGACGGCTCGGACCTGACGATGAATCTGCGGTCCGATGAGACATTTGTGGAGGATGAAGGCTG
>JAFPYK010000152.1 GCA_017412265.1 Lachnospiraceae bacterium | reverse complement strand
GTGGAAGGACCTGGAAAGGAAGACGGAATTCAACAGCGGACAGGCTCTGCGCATGGGTTTCTGGATCCTGATGGTGGTCTTGCTGATTCTGGTCACGCAGGGCTGCGGCCCGCGGCCGGCAGAGGATCCGCCGCAGGAGGATGAGAAGGGACTGCCTGCGCTGTGCGTCCGGGAAGGAGAGCTCTGTGACACGGACGGTCACAGGGTGCAGCTGCGCGGGATGAGCACGCACGGGATGGCCTGGTTTCCGCAGTACTGCAATGCCAGGGCATTCCAGTCGGTGAAGGAAGCCGGGGGCAATGTCATCCGACTGGCCATGTATACGGACACCGACAACGGCTACCTGGCCGATCCGCAGGGGAACCTTCTGCGGATGCGCCTGGCGGTGGAGGATGCGCTTGCGGTCGGCCTCTATGTGATCGTGGACTGGCACATCCTCTCGGACGGCAATCCGAACGAGCATCTGTCGGAGGCGATCACGTTCTTCGACGCGATGGCTTCGGCATACCGGGATGAGCCGGGCGTGCTCTACGAGATCTGCAACGAGCCCAACCGTGTGCGGTGGGATGAGATCCAGCAGTATGCCTACGCGATCGTGCCTGTGATCAGGCAGTACGCGCCGGACGCCGTGATCCTGGTGGGGACGCCGGACTATTCCTCCGGGATCGCCGAGGCTGCGGCCTCTCCGCTGCCGATGGAGAACCTCCTCTACAGCTATCATTTCTACGCGGGGGAGAAGGACCAGTACCTGCGCCTGAAGCAGGCGGTGGATGATCATTTCCCGGTGTTTGTGTCGGAATGGGGGATCGGACGGAAGCGAGACGAGTCCCTGGCGCTTAATGAGGGCCGTGATTTTGTGAACTACCTGAATGAGAAGAAGATCAGCTGGTGTGCGTGGTCCCTGTGCAACAAGGAGGAGCCGTATTCGGCCCTGCGGCCGGAGTGCGCTGCGTACGGGGGTTTCTCGCGGGAGGATCTGACAGATACGGGTAAGGTTTATTACGATGCTTTGGGTGTGACGAGATGAGACGTTTTCTGAAATATATGTATGCGGTGCTTCTGACTGCGGCCGCGGGCGTGTACCTGGTCTGGAGAGTCAAGGATACGGTCCCTTATGATCACGGGATGGTTTCGGTGATTCTCGGATGGATTCTGCTGGCGGCGGAGATCCTGGGATGTATCGAGCTGCTGTTGTTTATCTGGTTTTATGCGACGGCCGGGCGGAAGCAGCCGGAGAAGTCCGAGACCGGGCATCCGGCGGTTGACGTGATGGTGCCGACCTGCGGGGAGCCGGTGGAGCTGCTGCGGCACACGCTGACGGCCTGCCTGGCGATGCGCTGGGAAGGGGAGGTCAAGGTCTGGCTCCTGGACGATGCGGACCGCTCTGAGATGAAGGCGCTGGCCGAGGAGCTGGGGGTCGGATATTACGCACGCAAGAAGCGGACCAACGCGAAGGCGGGCAATCTGAACACCGCGCTTCGCAAGACGCATGCGCCGCTGATCGCGTTTTTTGACGCGGATATGGCGCCGCACGAGGATTTCCTCGAGAAGACCGTGCCCTATATGGGCAAGGGCGTCGGGTTCGTGCAGACGCCGCAGAGCTTTACCAACCCGGACCTGTTCCAGAGTGCATTTGCC
>JAFPYK010000151.1 GCA_017412265.1 Lachnospiraceae bacterium | reverse complement strand
TGATTTAGCCCTTGCGTACCAGTCAGTGCACGTCAACTATTGAAACCGCCGTGTACCGAACGGTACGCACGGTGGTGTGAGAGGACGGGGGTTAATCACCCCCTCCTACTCGATTATTGGTCTGCGATTTTCCTGGGGCCGTGTTTGAGCTTGAAGAGCTCTTCGGCGGCGAGGCGGGCTTTGGCGACGATGGGCTCTTCGCCGGGCGGGAGCTCGGGGAAGCAGTAGAACTGGACGGAGGTGTCTCCGATGCAGATCATGTCGCCGATCTCGTACCAGTAGTAGTCTGCGTAGAGGCTGTAGCTGGCCTCGGGGGCCTGGCGGAAGTCGAGGGTGCCTTCGCAGCCGGTGAGGCGGAAGCCGTCGCGGTTGTGGACGAGGCGGCCTTTGCCGATGTCGTAGACGCAGGAGGTGTCTCGCAGGGCCAGGATCCGGACCGGGACGTCCAGAAGGTAGATGCCTTGGATGATTTCACGGCGGACTTCTTCGCGTTCCCAGGCGTACCAGGCGGGCACGTGGGTGAAGGTGCGTCCGGAATCGCGGGGAGATTCTTCTCTCAGAAAGCCGTATTCGTCAAGCTGCCAGGCTGCGCCGCAGGCGTGGCAGGTGAGGCGGGTTCCTGAGCCTTCCATGCGGCCTTCGGTGCCGCAGCGGGGGCATTTGTAGAGGACACGGTGGAGGCAGTCTGCGCGGAAGGGCTCGGCGACGCGGATGTGGCCTTCCTGCTGCTCGCGGAAGCCGTCAAAGGTGAAGGCTTCGGCCAGGCGTTTCTGGATGAGCGGCGTGCGGAGCGAGGCGACTTCTTCGGCGCCGAAGAGGAGAGAGGGGTGCGCGGTGACGGTGACGTCGCGGACCTGCAGGTTGTTGTAGAGGGGGTCGCGCAGGAAGGAGCCGCGGGTGCGGATCATGACCACGGGGACGCCCAGGAGGCGGCAGCATTTGCCGAGGCTTTCGGGCAGGGGCGTGGCGGTGCCGTCGAAGGTGTAGCTGGCTTCGGGATACATCACGACGGATTCACGGAGGTCCCTCAGGATGTAGAGCATGTCCTTGATCAGGGTGGCCTGGGGCGTGAATTTGAGGGTGGGGAGGCAGCCGAGGGAACGCAGGAGGCTGTCTTTGCCGACGAAGCCGTCGGTTGTCGTGACGATGTGGTAGGGCTTGCCGGAGAGAACCTTGCCGATGATCTCCAGATCGGTGAAGGAGGAGTGGTTCATCAGGAAGAGGCAGGGGGTCTTGTCCCGGAGGAGGGCCGCGGCGGGCTCGTCGGCGGTCCAGGAGAAGTGTGCTTTCTTCAGGTCGCCGGAGGCGAAGGCTTTCACGAGCGAGCGGAGTAGCGGGCTCTGCTTCTTCGGCTTTTTCGGGGGAAAGGGTGTGACTTTCCGGACTTCGGTCCAGGTGCTTTTCTTGACTTTGATCTTCATGGGGTGGTACGGAACTCCTTTTTATTTGTCTTATATTATAGCGCAGGGGCGGGGGCAAACTCAAGGGAGAGGGCGCAAATGGAACGGTTTGGGGGATGCTTTGGCGCGTCAGCGTGATAAAAAAAGTAGGGGATGTGTCAAAAAAAACAGTTGACGAACCAAAATGTGAGTGGTAAGATTCGAAACTATAAAGGCTGTGACGAAGACGGTCGGAGAGAAAACTACCAGAGAGCCGGTGGATGGTGTGAACCGGCAGCGGACTTTCCAGAGCCCCATCGCTTCTGAGCCGGAAGCCCGAAAGGCTCACACCCAGTAGACGCTTCCCGTGTTGCCGCGTGAAGGCAGAGGGATTGATGGATCCCGATGAGCGGCCGGTTTCCGGCAATTTGAGTGGTACCGCGGGTGTCAGAACGCACTCGTCTCAAGGAATTGAGACGGGTGTTTTTTATTTTCATGATTTGCAAAGGAGAAGAAGATCATGGCGGCTGTTGAAGAGACCAATCTGATGGAGGTTGCCCAGCGTATCCGAGAGATGCGTGAGATCACGGGACTGTCTGTTTCGGATATGGCAGAGCGGACGGAGGTCAGCCTGGACCGGTATATGGAGTATGAGTCCGGCAAGGTGGACCTGCCGTTTACATTTATCCACAAGTGCGCGCTGACGTTCCACATCGGCATGAGCGACCTGCTGGAAGGCCGGAGTGCGAGGCTGTCGTCTTACACGGTGACGCGTAAGGGCAATCTGCAGGATGCGATTACCGAGGACGGTATTCAGATCGTGAATATGGCTCCGATGTTTCTGCGCAAGATTGCGGAGCCGTACTGGGTCCGATATGAGTATTCGGAGGATCTTCAGAACCAGCCGATTCATACGACGAAGCATTCGGGGCAGGAGTTTGACTATATCCTGTCCGGGCGCCTGAAGGTTCAGGTGGGCAAGAATGTGGAGTATCTGAGCGAGGGCGACAGTATCTTCTATAACAGCTCGACGCCTCACGGAATGATCGCCGTGGACGGGCGGGACTGCACGTTCCTGGCGTTTATCATGCCGGGTTCGGGTGAGAAGGAGATCGTGATCCGCGATACGCTGATGGGCGCGAAGCGGACGACGAGGAAGCTGGTGAGCGACCGCTTCGTGGAGACGAAGGAGGATGAGAAGGGCCTGCTGCAGGAGATCTCGTTTAAGAACGAGGAGACCTTCAACTTCGGATTTGACGTGGTGGACGCGATCGCCAGGAAGACGCCGGATAAGCTTGCCATGATTCATGTGGCAAATGACGGGACGGAGAGGAGATTCACGTTCCGGGATATGAAGAGGGCGTCGAACCAGTGCGCGAACTATTTCCGCTCGCTGGGCATCCAGAAGGGTGATAAGGTGATGCTGGTCCTGAAGCGCCACTACCAGTTCTGGCACGCGATTGTGGGCCTTCACAAGCTGGGTGCGATCGCGATTCCTGCGACGAGCCAGCTGCAGGCGCATGATTTTGAGTATCGTTTCCAGACGGCCGGGGTGAAGGCGATCGTCGCGACGACCGAGGATGATGTGCCGGCGCAGGTGGAGATTGCGCAGAAGACTTATCCGAGGCTTGAGCTGAAAGTGCTGGTCGGCGGAGAGCGCGAGGGCTGGCACGACTATAACAATGAGATCAATCAGTTCAGTGCTCATTTCTACCGCAGTGCGGAGACGCCTTGCGGCAATGACACGATGATTATGTTCTTTACTTCCGGAACGACGGGGTATCCGAAGATCGCGGCGCATTCTTACACGTACCCGCTGGGGCATTATATCACGGCGAAGTACTGGCACGGCGTCAATGATGACGGACTGCATTTCACCATCTCGGA
>JAFPYK010000150.1 GCA_017412265.1 Lachnospiraceae bacterium | reverse complement strand
TCATCGTTGACAATTGTATTCTAAGGTTGTAGAATTAAACTACGCCAAGTTTCGAGGACAATTCTACCAAAGTAGACTCGGCGCGAGTATGATTTGGAACGGTGACAGTAAGGTGAAAGATCGGTGACAGTAAGGTGAAAGATGTAAGACTCCATGAGGGTGAGCTGAACGTGATGGAGCTTTTGTGGTTTAACAAATCATTGGCCGCAAAAGATATCGCGAAGATCATCAAGGAATACATCGGCTGGGAGAAGAACACAACCTACACCGTGATCAAACGCTTGATTGATAAGGGAGTCGTGATCCGCGAGGATCCGGGGTTTATCTGCAAGGCAACGATCACAAAGCAGGAAGTCCAGCAGATTGAGACGGATGCATTGATTGAAAAACTGTATAACGGTTCGCTGGATCATTTCATTCAGGAGTATCTGAGGAACAAAGAACTTTCGACCTTCGAGATTCTTGCATTGGAACAGATTATATCCGAACAGAAGTTTTAACCGGACTGCACTGAGTATGGCCGTTTGATCGCGGCATGAGACAGGGCAGTCCGTACATATTTATTCGCAAAACACAAGTTTAACGAATAGATAGTGACAATTTGGAAGCGATATGCTATAATATAGGCATCCCGGGGCATCCCGAGGTGCTTTTTCCTTTTTCAGGGAACCGACACATTCCGACACAGATTTGAGGTGTTATCTTCCATGGACCGCAATTATCACGACCAGGTCAATATCAATAACGAGAAACATCTGCGGGAAATGATCCGCGAGCTTCCGAAGTTCTCTTCGGAGTTTTTCCGCGGCATTGAACCGACGACTTCTTCCAGGACACGCATTGCATATGCATTTGACCTGGGAATCTTTTTTCACTTCCTGCAGGAACAGAATTCTTACCTGAAGGATAAACCGATCCCCGACTGGCCGATCGATATCCTCGACCAGATCAAAGCCGTGGACATTGAGGAATACTTATCCTGGCTGAATTATTACGTCAAGGACGGCAAGGAATTCACGAACGATGAACAGGCCAAGAAACGCAAACTGATCGCTCTGCGAAGCTTTTATAACTATTTCTACAAAAAAGAACGCGTTAAGACCAATCCTGCGGTCCTGGTGGACATTCCCAAGCTGCACCAGAAGGAAATCGTACGGCTGGACATCGATGAAGTGGCCAGGCTCCTGGACGAGGTCGAATCCGGCGAAAACCTGACGGATCGCCAGCGGGCCTTCCACAATCGAACAAAAGTTCGAGATCTGGCGATGATGACATTGCTTCTGGGAACCGGCATCCGTGTATCGGAATGCGTCGGCCTGGACATCAACGATGTTGATTTTAACAACAATGGCATCAAAATCCGCCGCAAAGGCGGTTATGAGGCCGTGGTTTATTTCGGCGACGAAGTCCGGGAAACCCTGGAGAATTATCTCGTCGAACGCGAAAAAACCGTGCCTTGTGCCGGCCATGAAGACGCACTGTTCCTGTCTCTGCAGAACAAGCGAATGAACGTCCGCTCCGTAGAAAAAATGGTCAAAAAGTATGCCCAGCTGGTCACATCGCTCAAAAAAATAACCCCGCACAAACTCCGCTCCACTTACGGAACGAATCTGTACCGGGCGACCGGCGATATCTATCTGGTTGCGGATGTTCTGGGCCACAAGGACGTAAATACCACGCGAAAACACTACGCAGCGCTTGAGGAAGACCGCAGGCGGAGCGCAGCAAATAAGGTCATATTAAGAAAGGAAGAGTGAATCCGTCACTCTTCCTTTTACTCTTCTATAGTACTCTCCTGCCGTAAACGGCCAAATCACACGCTCAGCGGTAATTCCGGTAGAGACCGACCACCTTGCCGAGAATGGTGACATCCGGCACCAGGATCGGGTCCATCGTATCGTTCTCCGGCTGCAGCCGGATATGATCCTTCTCCTTGTAGAAGGTCTTCACGGTGGCGGAATCATCGACCATAGCGACAACCATATCACCGTTCTGCGCCGAAGGCGTCTGTTCCACAATTACGTAATCCCCGCTGAAGATACCGGCGTTGATCATACTCTCGCCCCGGACCTTGAGCATGAAAACGTCTTCATGCGGCAGGTTCTCCGGAAGCATCGGGAAATAACCCTCGATATTCTCCACGGCGAGAATCGGCTCTCCGGCCGTCACAGTGCCGACAATCGGAACCGGAATGAAGTTCTGCGGCCGGAACGGCAGGTCGTCGGGCTCGCAGATCTCAATCGCACGGGGCTTCGTGGGATCTCTGCGGATATATCCGGCCCGCTCCAGCGATTCCAGATGAGAATGCACGGAGGATGTGGACTTCAGGCCGACCGCCTGGCAGATCTCGCGCACCGCGGGCGGATACCCTCTCTGCGCCGTACACTGTTTGATATAGTCCAGGACTTCTCTTTGCTTCGCAGTCAATTTCCCTTGTGCCATAACAGAACCTCCGTTCGATTTTAGAACAGTATATCATAACAAAAGGCACAAGTCAAACATTTGTTCGAATGAAATGAAGGATCAAAGGTCCTCGCCGGACACGGTCTTGCCGTCGCGCCAGATGCGCTCCAGATCATAGAAAGCACGGTCTTCCTTCGAGAAGATGTGGATGATGATGTCGCCGTAGTCCATCAGGACCCAGCTGGCATTGCCGATGCCCTCGATCCGCTTCGGCATCACGTCGATCTTCGCCAGCTCCTGCTCCACGCTGTCGACGAGGGCGCTGACCTGGTTCGGGTTGGTACCGTTGGCAATCACGAAGTAATCTGCGATCACAGAGATATCTCCGATCTCGATGATACGGATATCCTCCGCCTTCTTGTCTGCAAGTGCGTTGTAAATCAGCTTGACCTGATCTCTGGTCTCCATAAATCAATCTCCTTTCTTGCGCAGATGGATCTCATTATAAAAATCGAATGTCTCGTAAGTGTGCTGATCGATGCCGGAAGGGTCGACGGTTTCCTCCAGATAACGGAGGGTATTCTTCAAAATCATATAAACCGTCTCTTCCAGATCGACAAAAGCCATCTCACGGATCTGCTCCATCCCCGGAATCATCTTGCGGTTCGGCTCGATGTAGTCCGCGGTGAACAGAATCATCTCCAGAAGCGACATGTCGGGCTTGCCGGTGGTGTGCCACGTGACGGCGCCCAGAATGTCCTCGTCATGAATCTCAAACTTCTCCCGCCCATAAGCTGCGGCCAGCTTGCCGTGAAGCAGATAAGGATGCTCCTGCTCCGTGCGGCTGACCGGCAGATGCCGCCGCTTCGCCTGCGAGAGCATCTCCTTGTCCGAAAGCGGCTTGCAGTAATCGTGCAGAAGCCCGGCGATCACCGCGGAATCGAAGTCCGCGCCGTAACGCATGGCCAGGCAGGCTGCCGTGTCCTTCACGCCGATAATATGCTCGAAGCGCTTGTCAGAGACGGCTTTGCGCACCTTCTTCTGCAGTTCCTTGCTGTCAATCATTCAGTTCCTCCAGATATGACCGATGTTCGGCCAGATATTCTTCCACGGTCCGGGGGACCAGAAAATGAATCGTATCTCCGCTCTTGATCCTCTCACGGATGTTCGAGGAAGAGATATCGATCTCGGGGATGTTGATCAGGCTGACTTCCGCCTGATACTTCTCCCGCAGATAAGCCGCCTGCGCCTCAATATCGGCGTAGATCACCGAATCTCTGCGCGCCGCGGCAAAATGACACATCGAAAGGATGCGCGCGGGCTCACGCCAGGTTTCAAACTGATACAGAGAGTCCGCCCCGGCCAGGAAGAAGAACTGATCCTCCGGGCGGGTCTTCGTCAGATACTCCAGGGTGTCGACCGTATAAGTGATGCCTTGCCGGTCGATCTCCAGGAGCGACAGCTCAAAATAGGGAGTACCCTCGATGGCAAGCTCCACCATATGCACCCGGTCTTCGTTGGGAAGAATCTCGGTGTTGGGCTTGTGCGGCGGCTTGCCGGAAGGCATGAACCACACCACGTCCAGGTCCAGCTGGCGGTAAGCGTTCTCTGCCAGGATCAGGTGGCCCAGATGAATGGGATTAAAGGTTCCTCCCATGATTCCGATCCGCATGACGCATCTCCTCCTTCCGGTGCCTTAAGCACTCTCCTTCTTCAGCCCGGCAGCTCGATCCTGCGCTTCGCCGGATCCGGATTGGGCTTATATAATACAATCTTCTTGCCGATGACCTGCACGACCTCGGACTTGGTCCTCCCGGCCAGCACTGCGGCAAGCTCCCGCGGGTCATCCAGACAGTTCTGAAGCACCGCGATCTTGACCAGTTCCCGCGCCTCCAGCGCCTGGCGGACGCCCTCGGTCAGCTCCGGCGAGATACTGTCCTTGCCGATGCGGAATACCGGGTCGATATTCATCGCAAGGCCCTTCAGGAATGCTCTTTGTTTCGTCGTCATTCTTCTACCTCAATTGTAACGAATCTTTCCTCAGGAATCAAACGTTATTCGTTATCTGTAATAATCAAATTCCAGACCGTACAGACGTACGGTATCGCCTTCTTCAATGCCGAGCTCTTCCAGCCGGTCATAAACCTCATTCTCCCGCATGAACTTCTGGAAGAATTCGAAGCCCTTCTCGTCGTCGATGTTGGTGTAGCCAAGCATCCGCTCGACACGGGGGCCTTCCACACGGAAGACGTGCTCTTCTACCTTCTCGATCTCGATCGGCTCATCTCCCGCCGCAGCCAGCTCTGCCGGATCGAATTCCGGCTCATACATGACCGGCTCCTGCGGCAGTGTATCCAACAGGGAACGCACATGATAGAGAAGCTCGCGCACACCTCTGCCGGTCACGGCAGAGATCGGATAGACCTGGATCCCCTGCGGCTCGAACTCCTCCCGCAGCAGGGAGATCACCGTATCCTCCTCGCTGCCGTAGAAGACGTCGCACTTGTTCGCGGCGATCACCTGGGGCTTCTCAAGGAGTGCCGGGTCATAAGAAGACAGCTCCTCGTTGATGGCCTTGATATCATTGATCGGATCACGGCCCTCCGTCGACGCGGCATCCACCATATGGATGATGACCTTGGTTCGTTCAATGTGGCGCAGGAACTCATGCCCGAGGCCCACACCCTCCGATGCGCCCTCGATCAGGCCGGGAATGTCAGCGATCACAAATCCGTCCGCGCCCTCTAAGTCCACCACGCCGAGATTGGGATTCAGTGTGGTAAAATGATAGTTCGCGATCTTCGGGCGTGCGTTGGAGACAACCGACAGGAACGTGGACTTGCCCACATTCGGGAAGCCGACCAGGCCGACGTCCGCGATGACCTTCAGCTCCAGGCTGACCTCAAGCTCAATGCCGGGCTGTCCGGGCTGGGCATACTTCGGGACCTGCATCGTGGCAGTGGCATAATGCATATTGCCCTTGCCGCCTCTTCCGCCCTTCAAGACAACCACGCGCTGGTTCTCGTGGGACATGTCCACGATGACCTTGCCCGTGGAAACCTCACGGACGATCGTTCCCTCCGGGACGCGCAGGACCAGGTCCTCGCCGTCCGCGCCGTGGCAGCGCCTCTTGCCGCCGGGCTCGCCGTTGGATGCGGCGTATTTCCTGCGGTGCCGGTATTCATTTAACGTATTCAGACCCCGATCAACTTCGAAGATCAGATCGCCGCCTCTTCCGCCGTCCCCGCCGTCGGGGCCGCCGGCCGCGACAAAGAGCTCCCTGCGGAAACTCACATGGCCGTCGCCTCCGTTGCCGGAGCGGATGATGATTTTCGCTCTGTCCGCAAACATATGGGTCACCTGCACTTTCTAACTCGAATCATACCCCGAACCGCCGGAAAACCGGCCCTCAGGGAAGAAAAAGTCCCACACACAGCGTGCGTGGGACTCATGGGATCACATCTTATTCTGCATCCACCGGATAAACAGAAGCCTGCTTTAAGTAACGGCCCTTTCTCTCGAAACGAACTACGCCGTCAACCTTAGCAAACAGGGTATCATCTCCGCCGCGGCCAACGTTCAGGCCGGGATGAATCTTGGTACCGCGCTGTCTGTACAGAATGTTACCTGCCAGTACGAACTGGCCGTCCGCTCTCTTGGCACCCAGTCTCTTGGACTCGGAGTCGCGGTTGTTCTTGGTAGAACCAACACCCTTCTTATGAGCGAACATCTGAAGGTTCATCTTAAGCATCTCTTACACCTCCTCGAGTGCAACTGATATAAATTCTTCATACTCTTCCCGGATCTGCGACAAGCCGAGAACCAGGGATTTCATGAGAAGAACCGCTTCCGGCGTGGGCTTCGTCAACAGGAAGCATACCCCGCCCGATTCTGTCTCATCGTCCACCTGCTGCTCAAACACGGCATCCGTGTAAGCTTCGATGGAGTTCATCGTATTGATGATAAGCACCGACACCGCCGAACAGACAATGTCGCTTCCGGGATCCGCGTACTCCGCATGACCGGTGCACCGAAATCCGACCGGAACGCCGCCGCTGTACTGAAGTGTGACACTTATCATTACATCACCTCTTCCGGTTAAGCGTTGATCTTCTCGATCTTAACCTCGGTGTAAGCCTGTCTGTGACCGTTCTTCTTGTGATAGCCGGTCTTGGGTTTGTAACGGTAAACAACGACTTTCTTCGCCTTTCCGTCCTTCACAGCGGTTCCGGTTACGGTAGCACCTTCAACAACGGGGCTTCCGACCTTCACATCGTCGCCGCCGACAAACAGTACCTGGTCAAAGGTCACTGTCTCGCCTGCTTCCACGCCAAGCTTCTCAACTCGAATGGTTTCGCCCTCCGCTACTTTATACTGCTTCCCTCCGGTTGCAATAATCGCGTACATGATGGCTCCTCCTTTAAATAAATCTCGCCAGTTACGGTGGCCCCCAAAACGGGCGCACTTCTACCTCACTGTGCGGCACACTCAAATAGTTTAACATGACGTGAATGGTTCGTCAAGCAGAAAAAAGTATTTCTTCAGGATTCTTCTTCCGATTCTCCGCGGATCAGGTCCGCAAATCCCGCGCGGACAAATCCGGCCAGATCCTTCGGGTTGAGGAAGACCTGGACGCCCCTCTGGCCGGCGCTCACACCGATCTCCGGAAGGCTCTCGGCGCTCTCGTGGATGTAGGTGGGAACTGCCTTCTTCATCCCGACCGGCGAGCAGCCGCCGCGCACATATCCGGTGACCGCGGTCAGGTCCTTCAGGGGAAGCATCTCTACTCTCTTATCTCCTGCGGCGTGGGCACATTTCTTCAGATCCAGTTCTTCCGCGACGGGGATACAGAAGACGCAATATCCCCTGTGTTCTCCCTTCGCCACCAGAGTCTTAAAAAGCATCGCCGGATCCACACCCATGACGGCAGCGGCATGTACGCCGGAGAGATCGGATTCATCGACCTCATACTCTGCCGTTCGGTACGGGATCTTCTTGCGGTCCAGCTGCCGCATCACATTGGTTTTGACAGGTCCTTTGCTCATGATTCACCCCCCGGGATCCATCCGGAAGCCTGCTCCTTCAGGGACGGACGGATCTTCTTGCGCGTAATCTCCGCAAGCTGCAGTTTCGTAAAGTCAACAAAGCCCGTCGGCACCGGATCCTCACTCAGATGCCTTCGCAGAGCCTCTACAAGGCCCGTTTTGGCCTTCGGATCGCTTAAGTCGATAAAATCCACCAGAATGATGCCGGAGAGATTCCTGAGGCGAATCTGGCGCGCTGTTTCGGCGGCCGCCTCCAGATTGATCTTATAAAATGTTTCCTCCTGGTCCTTTTTGCCGTGAATGGCCTTGCCGGTATTGACGTCGATCACGACACAGGCTTCGGTCTGCTCGATGACAAGATAGGCGCCGGAGTTCATCCAGACCTTCTCCTGCAGGGCGCGGTTAAGCGCCTGCTCGGTACGGTAGACCGAGGCGAGGGACACCTCCTCATCCCACAGCCGCACAGGGATCTGCAGCCCTCGTGAGGCCAGTTCTTCCTTGATCTCTTCCGCCGCTTCCGGCAGGTCCGTCAGGATCTCGGCAAGCTACTCCAGGTCGCGCGGCGCCAGCCCTCCGAGGTACGGAGTTGACGCATTTCTCAGGCAGGAGAATGCGGAAAGGTGCTGCCCGCGCCGAAGAAGCGCCTGTGCCTGATCCCGGAGAGATTCGATCTCCCGGCACACATCCTCCTCGGGGGCCTGCTCCGAGGCCGTCCGAAGGATCAGTCCCAGCGACTCAGTCCGGTACGGCTCGGCCAGCCGTTTCAGCCGCGCGCGCTCGCCCGCCGCAGTAATGCGCGATGAGATGCCGAGCACCGGACTGCCGGCCGCGGCAACAGCCAGAGCGCCCTGAAACGTGAGCGTACAGGAAAGGGCCGGCTGCTTGGACTTGATCGCGTCGCGGATGACCTCCACGAGCAGCTCATCTCCCGGGCCGGGAAGTTCCGACGTGCTCTGCTTCCGGGTATAGAACGGCTTCCGGCACTCTGATTCGCTCAGATAGCCGATTCTGCCGGGCTGATACTCGACAAAGACCGCGCCGATATTCTTCACCACATTCTGCACACGCCCGACATAGATGCTTCCCACTTCGCTGCGAGTGCCCCCGCACAAGTCGATTTGAAGAAACCGCCCCTCCTGGCAGAGTCCACAGAAGGTGCGGTTTCCGGTTCCGGTAATGATATAATTCATACCTTTATCATCCTTGCATCAATTCGTCATAATACTCTTCGGCCAGCTCGTCGAGGAATTCCTCACTCGACTCAAACTGTTCCTTTAACTGATTGCTGATGAACTCCAGCTGCTTCATGGCCGTGACCTCAGGTGCCTGCCCTTCCGCCTCAAATTCTTTCAGCTTCTCGACAGTGATGTGTTCCTTCAGCCACTCTTCTGCCACTTTCCGGGACTGCTTCTCCTCGCGGATCTCATACTGGATCTCGTCGGAGCGCTTCAGGGAGCTGATGCCGGCATATAAGAAGCCGACCGCAAGCAGCGAGAATACGAGGATCGGAAGCCAGCCGCTGAAGAAAGCGAGAACTCCGATGCCGCAGAGAAATGCAAACACACCGACTGCGATGCCGGCGATGATCAGAGTGATGCCGGAGGAACGGAAGTCCGAATACTTCTCGCGCTTGTCCTGGTATACACCGACCAGCTCTTCTTCCTCTTCTTCTGCATCTTCCTCTTCGGATTCCTCCTCAGAGAGTTCCTCCTCCGCGGTATCCTCCGCATCCGAAGCCTCTTTCGCCTCCTCAGGGTCCTCGCCGCGTTCCCTGGCCTCTTTCTTGCGCTCCTTCTCTTCCTCCGCCTTGGCCCGGCGGAAGCCCGAGTAGAGCTTGGAAGCGTCCCTGCGGTGATCCGGATGGACGAAGATCAGAGAGGTCTCCATCACCTCGTCATATTCCGCATAAGCCTCCGGCATGTCGGAATAATGCAGGAAGTCCAGGATCTCGTCCACTTCGCTGACATCCTTGGCCATCGATGTGTTGAATACCAGAGTGAATTCCTCTCCGTTCTGCTCGAAGACGGTGTGATTGCCGCACTCCGGGCAGACGTAGACGAGGTCTTCAAATTCGGTTTTGCAAACCGGACAATGTGTCATGATCTTCTCCCTCCCGCAGCCGGATCAGCCGCGCTTCGCGTTCTTGTCAATGGCCTCCCAGAGACCCTGGATATAGGTGGCGCCGAGCGCGCGGTCATACAGGCCGTAGCCGGGCATCGCAACCTCGCCCCAGATCATGCGGCCGTGGTCCGGACGGATCGGGCCGTCAAAGCCGATCTCGTACAGGGCCTTGACGATCTCGTACATGTCGAAATTGCCATCCGCCGAGATGTGGCAGGCCTCCTCGAAATTGGTCGGGGAATGGAACTTCAGGTTGCGCACATGGGCGAAATGAATGCGGCCCTTCAGCGAACGGATCATATCCGGAAGGTCATTCTCCAGATTCGTTCCGTAAGAACCGGAACAGAACGTCACGCCGTTATGAGGATCGTCCACCATCTTCATCATACGAAGGATGTTCTCCTTGTTGATGATGATGCGGGGAAGTCCGAAGACCGGCCAGGCCGGGTCATCCGGATGGATCGCCATCTTAATGTCATACTTGTTGCAGACCGGCATGATGCACTCCAGGAAATACTTCAGGTTGGCAAATAACTTCTCATCGTCGACATCCTTATATGCCGCGAAGAGCTCCTTCACCCGGGCCATGCGCTCCGGCTCCCAGCCGGGCATCACGGTGCCGTTCATATCGCCGGCGATGGAGTTAAACATCTCCTCCGGCACCAGTGCGTCCACAGCCTCCTGCGTGTAGGCAAGAACGGTGGAGCCGTCCGGGCGGACTCTGGCAAGCTCGGTCCTCGTCCAGTCAAAGACCGGCATGAAGTTGTAGCATACCATATGGATGTCTTCCTTGCCCAGGTTCTCCAGAGAGACGATATAGTTGTCAATATATTTATCGCGGTCTGCGTCGCCGATCTTGATCGAATCGTGCACGTTCACACTCTCGATGCCGGACAGGCGAAGGCCGGCCGCCTCGATTTCTTCCTTCAGTGCATGGATGGCTTCCTGGGTCCAGACTTCTCCGGCAGGAACGTCATACAGGGTCGAGATCACACCGGTGACACCGGGGATCTGGCGGATCTGCTCCAGGGTAACGGTATCGAATTTGGAACCGTACCAGCGTAATGTCATCTCCATAAAATGAATCTCCTATCTGCTCCCTTTCCAGCGGGATGGGAAGAAAAGCCTGCCGGATTCGGCAGGCTTTTCCCGGTTTTCTACTGAGAATTATAAGAATTTCTTCGCTTCTTCCACCATGTGCTCCGCGGTCAGGCCATAAGCCTCGAACAGAGCGTCAGGGGTGCCGGACTTGCCGAACTTGTCCATCACGCCGACCTGTGCGAACTTGCCGCCGGGCACTCCGGCGATCACTTCCGCGATGGCGCTGCCAAGTCCGCCGTAGATGGAGTGCTCTTCGCATGCAACGATGCCCTTGCACTTCTCGTGATACTTGCGGACGATCTCAGCATCCAGAGGCTTGATCGTGTGGTGGTTGATGACTGCGCAGCTGATGCCTTCAGCTTCCAGCATCTCGGCTGCCTTTAAGGCGGTGCCGACCATCAGGCCGGTAGCCATCAGGCAGACATCGGTGCCGTCCTTCATGACCTGAGCCTTGCCGACCTCGAAAGGAGTCTCGGCGGTCGTGATCTCGTCGACAACAGGACGTGCTACACGGATGTAGACAGGGCCGTCAATCTCAGCCGCAGCCTTGACGCACTTCTTGGTCTGCTCGTAATCGCAGGGAACCAGGATGGTCATATGAGGCAGGACTCTCATCAGGGCAAGATCCTCGATGGCCTGATGGGAACCGCCGTCCTCGCCGACGCACAGACCGGAATGGGTCAGGGCGAACTTGACGTTGGCATTCACATAGCAGACAGAGTTGCGGATGATCTCATACGCGCGGCCTGCGCCGAAGAGGGCGAAGGTGCTGACGAAGGGAACAAGTCCCGCATGAGCCATACCGGTTGCTTCCGCGACCAGGTTGCACTCTGCGATACCGAAGTTGAAGAAACGGTCGGGATGCTTTTCCGCGAAGATATTGGTCATGGTTGCATGGCCGAGGTCAGCGTCGCAGACAACGAGCTTGTCGTTATACTCGGCAATTTCATTTAACGCCTCACCGTAGGCGATACGAATTGATTTTCCCATCTTATTTCACCTCCAGTTCCGCAAGTGCCTTAGCGACTTCTTCTGCGCTGGGTGCCTTGCCGTGCCAGCCGGCGTTGTTCTCCATGAAGGATACGCCCTTGCCCTTGATGGTTTCGGCACAGATGAATTTCGGCCGTCCGTGTACAGGGGTCTTGCAGACCTTCGTGATCGCGTCGATGTCATGGCCGTTCACCGTGAAGCACTCGAAACCGAACGCTTTGTACTTCTCGACAGGATCGCCGAGGCTCATGACTTCGTCATTGGTTCCGTCGATCTGCAGGCCGTTGTGGTCAAGGATGACGGTCAGGTTGTCCAGCTTGTAATGAGCGGCTGCCATAGCGGCCTCCCATACCAGGCCTTCCTGGATCTCGCCGTCGCCGACGATCGCGTAGACGTGATAATTCTTCTTCAGATACTTCGCGGCAATCGCCATACCGGTTGCCACTGCGACGCCCTGGCCCAGGGAGCCGGTGTTCAGGTCAACGCCGGGGGTCTTCTTCATGTCCGGATGGCCCTGAAGATGGCTGTCGATCTTACGAAGCGTTGCCAGATCTTCCTTCGGGAAGTATCCCTTGTCTGCCAGAACCGCATACAGGGCGGGGCAGGCATGGCCCTTGGAGAGGACCAGGCGGTCTCTGTCTTCCCAGTGAGGATTCTTCGGATCCACCTTCATGACGTTGTAATAGAGTGCTACCAGAATATCGATCACGGACAGGGACCCGCCCGGATGACCGCTTCCTGCGGCATGGATCATCTTGACAATGTCACCGCGCAGTTCGGCAGCTTTTTCCTGTAAAACCATAGTGCATTCCTCCTATGTATTCACTTTGAGACACGGGCGCAGATACACCTCACCCACATCTATAGTTTCTAGTTCTATTGTACCTGATTCCGGTTATTTTTCAAGAACGAGTTCTCCGATGTAGTAAAATCCACGGCACTCTGTGAGGCGCACCGGAACGATCTGTCCGATCAGCCGGCTCCCCGCCGGGAAATGAACCAGCAGGTTGTTGTCCATCCGCCCGGTCACCATGTGGCTGTCATGATCATTGACCTCCTCCACGAGGACGGGGACGGTCTCGCCGAGGTGCATCGCGGTGCGTTTGGCCGAGCACTCTCCCACCAGGGCGAGGAGACGGTCGAAGCGGTCCTTGATCACATCCTCCGGTACCTGGTCCGGCATCGATGCCGCCGGTGTGCCGGTCCGTTTCGAGTAGATGAAGGTGTAGCAGCTGTCGTAGCAGACCTGCCGCACGACATCCATGGTCTCCAGGAAATCTTCCTCGGTCTCTCCGGGGAAACCGACGATGATGTCCGTGGTCAGGGAGATGTCCGGCACCGCGGCCTTGAGCCGGTGCACGAGGTCCAGATACTGCTCCTTGGTGTATCGGCGGTTCATCTTCTCGAGGATTCGGCTGCTGCCCGACTGTACGGGCAGATGCAGATGCCTGCAGACCTTCGGAAGCGCGGCCATCGCGTCGATCAGTTCCTGTGAGAGATCCTTCGGATGCGAGGTCATGAAACGGATCCGCTCGATTCCCTCAACCTCGGAGACCCTGCGCAGCAGCTCGGCGAAGCTCATCGGCTCGGCCAGATCCTTCCCGTAGGAATTCACGTTCTGTCCCAGCAGCATGATCTCGACCACACCGTCCGATGCGAGCCGGCGCACCTCCGCGAGGATATCCTCCGGCGCGCGGCTTCTCTCCCGCCCGCGAACATAAGGAACGATACAGTAGCTGCAGAAATTGTTGCAGCCGAAACTGATGTTGACACCGGACTTAAAGAAGTATTTGCGCGAGGCCGGCAGATCCTCCACAATCCGGTCCGCGCGGTCCCAGATATCGACGACCATGCACCCGCCGGAGATTCTCTCCCAGATCAGCTCGGCAAATTTATGCACATTGTGGGTGCCGAAGACGATGTCCACGAAACGGTAGGACTTGCGGATCTTCTCCACCACATGGGCCTCCTGCATCATGCATCCGCAGAGGGCGATGAGAAGGTCCGGGTGCTTCTTCTTGAGGCTGTTGAGATATCCCAGCCGGCCGTAAACCCTGGTGTTCGCGTTCTCACGCACGGTGCAGGTGTTGTAGATGATGAGATCTACCTCTTCCTCCTTTTCGGTGGGGACGAAGCCGGCAGCGGTCAGGACGCCTTCCATCTTCTCGGAGTCACGCGCGTTCATCTGGCAGCCGAAGGTGTTCGTGCACGCATAGAGCGAGCGGCCGAGGGCCTCCTCTCGTGTGTGCACCCATCTCCTCAGCAGGCCGATGAAATAATACTGCCGAAGCGGCTCGGACTCCGGGGGCGAGAGCGCCAGCCGGAAATCGTCGGAAGAGAGATACTCTTCGATGACTTGCCTTGTATCCATCATTTTTTCTTGCTCCGGATGATATTGACGACACACAGGATGATACCTGCGGCGCACGCGACAAATGACATGACGGTGAAGAAGTCCATCTGCTTCGTCGCAATGGTGGCAAGGATATTGAGCACCGTAAGGACGATCATGACGACGAGCATGGCCCAGGGGTTCATGTTGACCTTGTTGCGGTTGTTATTGCCAAAATTATAATTCGTTCTGTTCGGCATGTGGACTCC
>JAFPYK010000020.1 GCA_017412265.1 Lachnospiraceae bacterium | reverse complement strand
GGCTGCCGGAGCGGATTAAGATCCGTAACCAGGCCTGCCTGGAGATCCCGCACGTGATGGTGCTTCTGGATGACGAGGAAAATGCGATGTCGGGCCTCCTGGAGGCGCGCAGGGAGAGGCTGCCGAAGCTCTACGATTTTGAGCTGATGCAGGGCGGCGGCCGGATCGAAGGATATTTCGTGCAGGAGGAGAGTGCGCTTGCCGCAGTGGCAGGCGTGATGGAGCGGCTGCTTGCTTCCTGTGAGGACGGCTTCCTGATGGCGGTCGGCGACGGCAACCACTCGCTCGCGGCGGCTAAGGCCTGCTGGGAGATGCGCAAGGAGGAGCTCGCGGCAGCGGGCGGGGATATGTCCCCGGAAGCTCTGGCTGCGGAGCCGCTTCGCTACGCGCTGGTGGAGCTGGTCTCGGTCTATGACGAAGGCCTCTCGTTCCATCCGATCCACCGGCTGATCATGCATGTGGATCCCGCGGATATCCCGGGAATGGAGCGTGAACTGGGGCTTGATGAGGAGCACCTGGATCTGCAGAAGCTGCAGCCGGCGCTGGATCTGTGGATGGCAGAGTATCGCAAGACGCATCCGGAGGTGGAGCTTGAGTACATCCACGGCCGCGAGGAGTGCCTGCAGCTCGGGCACACGCCGGGCTGCTTTCCGATCGTATTTGACAGGTTCGAGAGAGGCGCGTTCTTCAAGACCGTGCTTGCAAATGGGACATTTGTCAGAAAGAGCTTCTCACTGGGAGAAGCTCGGGAGAAGCGGTATTATCTGGAGAGCCGGCGCATCCGGTGAGGCCTAAGCCTTCCACTCGGAGAGGTCGCCGGAGTCGATCATCGTGATCTTCGAGAGATCCAGGCTGTGCATGCGGACGTGCGCGCGGATCTTGCGGCGCGACCAGGCGAAGGTGTTTAAGTAGACGCCGTCGAGGCCGCAGGCCTGCGCGAGCGCGATGTCGGTGTCTATGTCATTTCCGATGAAGACGGATTCCTCGGGGCGCAGGTGCTGTTCGGTGAGGAGCTTCTGCAGGAAGCGCGGCTCGGGCTTCTTCATCCGGTGATCGGAGGAGAGGTAGACGGCGTCGAAGGCGTCCGCGAGCCCGCACTGCGCAAGCTCTGCGCGCGTGAAGCACGCCTGGGCGTTCGAGAGCAGGAAGATGCGCCTTCCGCGGGCGCGAAGGCCCGCAAGGAAGGGCTGCGTCGCCGGGTACGGGTAGAGATACTCTCTGGAGGTCTCCCGGAAGAAGAGCGCAAACTGCGCGGCGAGCGCGGAGACATTCTCCGGCGTGACCGGCGTGTCTGCGGGGCAGGTCCCCGGCGCGGTGAGAAGCAGGGTCTCGAAGACCCGGAGGAGGTCGATCTCGACGTGAGAGAGGCTCATCTCCCGGCGAAGGGCGGCTTCCGCCTGCCGGCAGAGCTTTAAGTAGGCGGCCCGCAGCAGCTGCGGGTGCCAGAGGAGGCCGAACCGGCGCAGGTAAGCGGCCGAGCGCTCCCAGAGCTCCGGCTTCGTCTCGTCGGTGTGGATATCAACTAAGGTGGCATACAGGTCAAAGATATAATTTGCATAGTCTTTCATGGCTTTATTGTGGCACAAAAGGAGGGAAGCGGCAAGATGAATGCGCAGGAGAAACGTGACTTATTCTATCAATGGGTCGAGGAGAGCGACAATATCGTATTCTTCGGGGGCGCGGGCGTCTCGACGGAGAGCGGCATTCCGGATTTCCGGAGCGTGGACGGACTGTATCACATGAAATACGATTATCCGCCGGAGGAGATCATCAGCCATTCGTTCTTCCTCCGCAACACCAAGGAGTTCTACCGGTTCTACCGGGATAAGCTCCTGCTCGACGGAGTGCAGCCCAACGCCGCGCACCGGGGGCTCGCGAAGCTGGAGCAGATGGGCAAGGTCCGCGCGGTGATCACGCAGAACATCGACGGCCTGCATCAGCTCGCGGGGAGCAAGGAGGTTCTGGAGCTTCACGGGAGCACGCTGCGCAACTACTGCATGCGCTGCGGGAAGTTTTATTCCGCGGATGATTTGAGGAAGATGGATCTCGTGCCGCGCTGCACCTGCGGCGGGCTCATCAAGCCGGACGTCGTGCTCTACGAGGAGGGCCTCGACCAGGGAATCCTGAGGAAATCGGTCCAGTATATCGCCAACGCGGATATGCTGATCGTGGGCGGGACCTCGCTCGTGGTCTGGCCGGCCGCTGGGCTCATCGATTATTACCAGGGCAAGAAGCTGGTGGTGATCAATATGCAGCCGACGGCCAGGGACGGGATGGCGGACCTGGTGATCTCCGAGAAGATCGGGGAAGTGTTCTCGAGATGGGCCTGAGGCGAAGCGCCGGGGCCGGATTCAGGGGGAGATAAGCAGGTATGGATATTCAGATCGGCGATGTGATTCGCATGAAGAAGAAGCACCCCTGCGGAAGCAGTGAGTGGAAGGTGCTGCGGGTCGGGATGGATTTCCGGCTCGAGTGCCTGGGCTGCGGGCATCAGATCATGATTCCGCGCAGGCAGGCGGAGAAAAATCTGCGCGGCTGGACGCGTGACGGGGCCGACGTCCGGCAGGGGCAGGCAGAGGCCGCGGGCGGGAAGAATCCGGCCGCAGAGCGAGGAGGAACGAATTCATGAGAGAGAAGAACGATCTCAAGGGGAGGCTGCCGGGCATCCGGACAATCCTCAAGGCGGCTGCCATCGTATTGGCGGGCCTGGTGCTCCTGGCCACGATCTCCGGGGGATTCTACCGGGTAAATGAGCAGGAAGCGGCCGTGGTCACGATGTTCGGCAAGGTCGTGCGGACCGACACCGCAGGCCTGTATTTCAAGATCCCGTGGATCCAGCATGTGACCAAGGTGGACACGACCATTCACGGCACCGGCATCGGCTATTCGGTAGCCGGCGACGGGCAGACATTTACGGTGGATACCGAGGGAATCATGATCACGTCGGATTTCAACATCATCGACATCGATTTCTACATGGAATACCGGGTGTCGGATCCGGTCGCGTATCTGTTCCAGTGCAAGACGCCGGAGCTGGTGCTGAAAAATGTCGCGCAGGCGGCCATCCGCTCCACGGTGATTGATTTCACGGTGGATGACGCGATGACGACCGGCAAGGCGCAGATCCAGGCGCAGGTCAAGCAGAAGATGCAGGATGAGCTCGCCCGGCAGAATATCGGCCTGCAGGTGATCAATATCACGGTGCAGGACGCGGAGCCGCCGACCGCGGACATCGTCGCGGAGTTTAAGGCGGTGGAGACGGCCAAGCAGGGCAAGGACACCGCTATCAACAACGCGAACAAGTACCGCAACCAGCAGATCCCGAAGGCGGAGGCCGAGTCGGACAAGATCATCCAGACCGCGGAGGCCGCCAAGGAGGCCCGCATCGCGGAAGCCGAGGGCCAGGTCGCGAGATTCAACGCGATGTACGAGCAGTATGCCACGAATCCGCTGATCACGAAGCACCGGCTCTTCTACGAGACGATCGAGCGCGTGCTTCCGAACCTGAAGGTGATCATCACGGACGGCAGCACACAGACGCTGTATCCGATCGAGAGCTTCAACGCGCCGGAGGAGACGACGACGTCGCCGGTCACGGATGTGACCGGTGAATGAAGGGGGTGGAAACGATGAAGAAGAAGATAGGAGCCGTACTTCTCGGAGTACTGGTGTTTTTCGGACTGATTGCCGTTGCCAACTGCTTCTATACCGTCGCGCCGAACCAGTACGCCGCCGTGCGCCAGTTCGGCAAGATCGTGAAGATCGAGTCGGAGCCGGGCCTGAAGGTCAAGACCCCGTTCATCCAGAGCGTCCAGAAGGTCTCCGCCGCGACGACCCTGTACGACGTGCCGATCTCGGACGTCATCACGAAGGACAAGAAGAGCATGATCGCGGACAACTACGTGCTCTGGAAGGTGGTCGATCCGGTCAAATACATCCGGACCCTGGACGCGATCGACGCGCGGGCCGAGGAGCGCATCGAGGCCGCGGTCTACAACGCGCTGAAGAACGTGATCTCTTCGATGACCCAGGACGAGGTCATCGAGGCCCGCGGCGAGCGGCTCACGCAGATGCTCACCAATGAGGCGAACTCGGACATCGGCGATTACGGGATCGTGGTCATCACCGCGGAGATCAAGGCGCTGGACCTCCCGGACGACAACAAGGCCGCGGTCTACACCCGCATGATCTCGGAGCGCCAGAACATCGCGGCCTCCTACACCGCGCAGGGCGAGGCCGAGGCGCAGAAGATCCGCAACGAGACCGACCGCGAGGTGACGGTCATGCTGGCAAATGCCAACAAGACCGCGGAGATCCGGCAGGCCGAGGGCGAAGCGGAGTACATGAAGATCCTGAAGGAGGCCTACAACACGCCGGAGAAAGCGGAGTTCTACAACTACATCCGGTCGCTTGACGCGCTGAAGGCGTCGCTGGCCGGCGGGAACAAGACGATCCTGCTGGACAAGGACTCGGAGCTTGCGAGGATCCTGTACGGGAATCTGGAGGAGTGATCGGGAGCTGTTATTTTGACACCAAAGGATATCCGGTAGGAGTATTTAGGTGTCAGGAGGCACATGGCAATGAGGGCATCCGAAGCATTGGAAATGTTTATTCAGTCAGCGAAGTTGAAGAAGAGACAGGTCGCAGCGAGAATGGGCATCTCGCCTCAGGCACTGAACGGAAGGATGAAACAGCAGGGAGGCCTAGGTACTTCCGCGGCTGCGGAGATTGCAAAGGCATGTGACTATAAACTGGTACTCGTTCCGGCAAACACCAAGTTAAAGGAAGGGTGGTTTGAGGTAGAATGATCGTAGGGTACACAAGAGTCCCCACCAAGGAGCAGCATTTGGATCAGTAGTTGACCGTATTTTCTCTTCCTAATACATCGGTGATTCATGCGACGCTGTCATAAACAACTGAGAGAGGGCTTGCCGGAAAGGCAAACCCTTTCATTTTTTTATGCGCACCTTATGTTAAGGCCTCTGTGAATAGAAAAAGAAATAGGGTAAATATGAACTGTAATCAGGGGAAGGACACGTATATAATACAGGCTGCAGATGCAACAGGGTCCTAAACAACTGTAAACACGATGTACGCTTTTCAGGGAGGAAGAGAAAGAAGAAATGAAGATATATTATGTTGTGATCTATCTGTTGCTTGCGGGGCTGGAGGTCGTTTGTCTCTTCTGCTTTCGAAAGAGAGTAAAAGAGGCAGACACCCTGCCTGCGGGGAGAGTCCGGCTGTGGCAGTTTCTTACAGATCTGCCGGTTCTGTGGTGCATGATCGGGAGGCTGGCGCATGCGAGTTACATGGAGAGGGACTACCTGTGGCTGATCGGCCCGGTGCTGCTGCTCTATCTTGTTAATATGGTTCTGTACTGGCTGCACCGGAGAGATCTCTGGCCGGGCACGCGTCTGCTGTTGATTCTGGCGGATGTGATCGTGGTGGGGTACCTGGCCTTGTCGCCGCTCCTGCCTGGAGATCCTTACGAGGGACAGGGCCTGGCTTACAAGTTCCATTATGCAGCCATTGCGCTTCTGGTGGGCCAGAGACTGGTGAAGAAAATGGATCAGAAGGAGTGACCGGCCGGGGTCCTCTTTACAAGAAAACGCGAAAAAGCAAGGAAATTCCTTGCTTTTTCATTTTAGCCGTGCTAAAATGATCAATTGTGATACATTAATTTTCCTTGCTCGCGCGCCGCGCGGGCCAGAGACCAGAAGGAGGTACAGACAACTATGACACGTTATGAGTTATGTTTGGTTGTTAGTGCAAAAGTTGAAGATGAGGTTAGACTTGCTACTCTTGAACAGGTAAAAGAGTACATCACTCGTTTTGGCGGAACCATCGTTGACATGGACGATTGGGGCAAGAAGAAACTGGCTTATGAGATCCAGAAGATGAGCGAAGGATATTATTACTTCATTCATTTCGATGCTGAGCCTACCTGCCCCGGTGAGTTAGAGCATCGTGTCCGCATTATGGAGAATGTCATCAGATATTTATGCGTGAAACAGGAAGCATAAGCATAGCATAGGACGAGACATTTCGTCAGCTTATGGAGGATTTCGTATGAATAAAGTAGTTTTGATGGGACGTTTAACCAGAGACCCGGAAGTCCGCTATTCCCAGGGCGACAATTCCCTGGCGATCGCGCGCTACACCCTGGCGGTGGACCGCAGATTCGGCCGCAACAATAACAACGGTGACGGCCAGACCGCGGATTTCATCCCCTGCGTCGTATTCGGCAAGTCTGCCGAGTTCGCTGAACAGTATTTCAAGCAAGGCATGAGAGTGACCATCTCCGGACGTATCCAGACCGGCAGTTATACCAACCGGGAAGGTCAGAAGGTTTATACGACCGAAGTTGTCGTGGAAGAGCAGGAGTTTGCGGAGAGCAAGAATGCTTCCCAGAACAATGGCGGCGGCAACCGTTATGCGAATAACAGCAATTACTCTGGTGATAACAGAAATGCCGGCGCTCCGAAGCCCGCAGCTGCGGAAGGCGTCGACGGATTTATGAACATTCCCGATGGAATTGACGAGGAACTGCCGTTCAATTAAAGAGCGAACGGAGCAAGATTAGGAGGTCTAATTATGGCATTCAGCAAAGATAAAGGCGACAGACAGGATTCTTTCAAGAGAAGAACCAACCCTGTCCGCAGAAGAAAGAAAGTTTGCGCTTACTGTGCAGATAAGAACGTTGTGATCGATTACAAGGATACCGCCCGTCTGAAGAGATACGTCTCCGAGAGAGGCAAGATCCTTCCTCGCCGCATCACCGGCACCTGCGCGAAGCATCAGAGAGCTCTGACTTCTGCAATCAAGAGAGCAAGACACGTTGCCCTTATGCCTTACATCGCGGAATAAGCGCGATAAGTAAGCCAGATCACAAAAAAATCAGCCGTCCTCACGCTTGCGTGAAAGGATGGCTGTTTTTTTGTGATCCAATGGCGCGCTCCGCGTGCCATACGGATCCGAACGAAGTGAGGAGACGTAGGGCTTACTGTAGGGGAGGAGATTAGGTAGGCTGTCCTCACGCTTGCGTGAGAGGACAGCCGTTTTTTCGTGATCCACTTAGGAGATCCGCGTGCCATACGGCTGTGAGCAAAGCGAGCAGACGTAGGGCTCAAGGGTCTCCTAAGTCCGCGCGGGACGCGCGGATACGAGATGAAGTAAGCCAGATCACAAAAAACCCCAAAACCTGTTTTAAGCATCGCTTAAAACAGGTTTTTTTGGACAAATAATCCTCACCAGAGGGACGATGTTGTAGAGAAATGAATATACCTGTTTGACATGTATACGCAAAGGAGGTATAATATGATCATCAGTTTTGCTGATAAAGAAACGCAGAATGTTTATGAGCAGCGGCTATCCAAGAAACTGCCAAAGCCTGTTCAAAGAATTGCCCTCAGGAAGCTAATCCTTATGGATAATGCGGAGAGCCTTCAGGATCTGAAAGCGCCTCCGGGGAATCGGCTCGAGGCATTGAAAGGAAACAGGCTGGGACAGTACAGCATTCGAATCAATGATCAATACAGGATCTGCTTTCGGATGTCCGGCATGTTTATTGAAGATGTTGAAATCGTTGATTATCATTCTTGACAGAAAGGAGCCCACAACATGAGTGATTATATCGAAACGCCCAAACTCAGCGAGATCCTCTGGGAGGAATTCATGGAGCCAAATCAGATCTCTGCGTACAGGCTGGCGAAGGATGTAGGGGTCCCCGTGTCACGCATCCAGGATCTTCTTCACGATCGGAGGAAGATGACCGCGGACACTTCGGTTCGCCTGGGTGTCTATTTCGGCGTCTCCGACAACTATTTTCTGAACATCCAGAACGACATCGATATTCGGAATGTGAGAATCGCACACAAAGACGAACTGCAGCGAATTCAGCCGCTTGGCTGATCGTACAAATGAATACGAATGCCCCAGGACACTGTCACCCG
>JAFPYK010000149.1 GCA_017412265.1 Lachnospiraceae bacterium | reverse complement strand
TCTCGGAATTCTGCCGGAGAAAGCGGCCAATGTCCTCGAACAGTGCGGGGCAGGCAAATCGCCGGAGGATCTGGCGGCCCTTGCGAAATATTTCCCCGTGACGGCCATCGGTGTCCGGGGCTATGAAGACGCGCAGGTCACGGCGGGAGGCGTCCCTTTAAGCGAGATCAATCCCACAACCGCGGAGTGCCTGACACAGCCCGGTCTATACCTGACAGGCGAACTGCTGGATGTGGACGGAATCTGCGGAGGCTACAATCTCCAGTGGGCATGGACCACCGGGATTCTGGCCGGGCGGGCCGCTGCCGTGCGTGCCAAAGGAGCCGGAAAATGATACAGATTCAGGATCTTCGGCTTTCTTACCGGCACAGGCCGGACGATATCAAAAAAACCGCTGCAGGAATTCTGAAAGTCGTTGAGAAGGAGATCCGGGAGATCCGTATCCTCCGGCGCTCCATCGATGCCCGCAAGAAGCCTGCGGTAGAATATGTCTATACGGTGGCCGTGAGCGTACCGCATGAAAGAACGGTCCTTCGTTCCTGCCGCAGCCGCCATGTCTCGCACTATGAGGAAGCCGCTTATGTGCATCCGGAACCCGCGGGCACGCCTCTGGCACATCGCCCGGTGGTCGTGGGTGCGGGCCCGGCCGGCCTGTTCTGCGCGTATTACCTGGCTCTAGCCGGTTATCAGCCTCTGCTGATCGAGCGTGGCGACCCGGTGGAAGAGCGGATGCGGCGCGTGGAGGCCTTCTGGAGCGGAACGGCGCAGCTCGACCCTCAGTCGAACGTCCAGTTCGGCGAAGGCGGGGCGGGCACATTCTCCGACGGCAAGCTCAACACCATGGTCAAGGACCCTCTGCACCGCGGACGGCTGGTGATGGAGACCTTTGTCCGGTTCGGCGCGCCGGAGGAAATCCTGTGGCTTCAGAAGCCGCACATCGGCACAGACCGCCTGCGTGACATTATCAAGAAGATGCGCAGGGCTATCGAGGAGGCCGGCGGGGAAGTCCGCTTCCGCACGCAGCTGACCGATCTCATCATCGAAAACGGCCGTCTGTCCGGCATCCTTACCGGAGAGGAGACCATCCCCTGCGAAGTCTGCGTCCTGGCTCTCGGCCACAGCGCGAGAGATACCTTCCGGATGCTTTTGGACCGGCAGATCGCGATGGAGCCCAAGCCCTTCGCGGTCGGGCTTCGCATCGAGCATCCTCAGGAGATGATCGGGCAGGCCCAGTACGGGAGCGCGTGGAGAGATCTGCCGGCCGCAGATTATAAGCTGACCTGGCAGACCGGCACGAGAGGCGTCTATTCGTTCTGCATGTGTCCCGGCGGCTATGTGGTCAATGCCTCCTCCGAGCCGGGGCGGACCGCTGTCAACGGCATGAGCAATTATGCCAGAGACGGAGAAAATGCCAACAGCGCCATCGTCGTGACCGTCTCTCCTTCGGACTATGAAGGGGAAGGCCCGTTAAAGGGCGTTGCGTTCCAGAGGTCGCTGGAAGAGGCTGCCTTCCGGGCAGGAGAGGGGCTTGTCCCTGTCCAGCTATTTGCAGATTTCTGCGCCGGAACGCCTTCCGCCGCCCTGGGGGAGGTCACTCCCTGCATCCGCGGCGGTTACCGGCTGGCCAACCTTCGGGAGATCCTCCCGGAGGACATCGGGGACAGCCTGGAAGAGGGCATCCATGCATTCGGGCGGAAAATCCACGGATTTGACCGCGGGGACGCCGTCCTGTCGGGCATCGAGTCCCGCACCTCTTCACCGGTAAGAATCCTGCGGGACGAGCATCTGCAGAGCATCCCCGGACTGTATCCCTCCGGGGAAGGTGCCGGCTACGCCGGCGGAATCACATCCGCTGCCATGGACGGCGTGCGGATCTACGAAGCCATTGTCGCTGCCTTCGGGCCGCCTGCGCGCCCGTAAGAAGTTCAGAAAGGAAACATCGCTTTGGATCAGAAAACCATTGACCGTATCAACGAGTTATATCACAAATCCCAGAAAGAGGGACTGACGGAGGAAGAGCGCATCGAGCAGGCCAACCTGCGCGCGGAGTATATCCAGGCGATCCGCCGGAATATGAGAAGCACGCTCAACAATGTCTCTGTCATCAACCCGGACGGTTCGATCACGGACCTGAAGAAATATGATCCGGAAGCAGACAAAGGCTGAGCTGCGAAGGGCGGCGAAGGAAGCCCGGGACCGGATGGCGCCCTCCCTGCGCGCGCAGGAATCGGAGGCCATCTGCCGCAGGATTCTCTCGTCCGAGGTCTACCGGGACGCGAAGTCCGTACGTTTCTTTGCGGCGATCGGCTCGGAGGCCGACCTGTCCGCTGCCGCCATGCAGGCACTTGCGGACGGCAAATCCGTCTCTTATCCCTGCGTGAGCGGGAGAGACCTGGTCTTCCGGCGCATCCGTGATCTCTCGGAGCTCCGGCCTGCCGGGTCCTACCGGATCCCGGAGCCTGGCCCGGAATGTCCCCCCGACGAAGAAGAGCGTGCTCTGATCCTCGTACCGGGGCTTCTCTACGACCTGAACGGCTCCCGCATCGGTTACGGCGGCGGCTATTATGACCGGTATCTGGAGCACATTTCCCCGGAAGGCTCTTCGTTCTGCGGCGTCTGCTTCGACGAGCAGATCTCGTCCGAGCCTCTCCCGGTCACGTCCCATGACATCCGGGCAGAACGAATCTTTACCCCCACGGCGGAACATGTGATTCCGCCACATGAAAGGAGTCCACATGCCGAACAGAACGAATTATAATTTTGGCAATAACAACCGCAACAAGGTCAACATGAACCCCTGGGCCATGCTCGTCGTCATGATCGTCCTTACGGTG
>JAFPYK010000148.1 GCA_017412265.1 Lachnospiraceae bacterium | reverse complement strand
AAGGAGAATGACTTCAAGGGCCTGATCGACATGATGGAGATGAAGGCTTATATTTACAATGACACCAAGGGCGAGGATATCTCCATCGTCGATATTCCTGAGGATATGCAGGATGAGGCGGAGGAGTGGCACACCAAGATGGTGGAGCAGATCTGCGACCTTGATGAGGATCTGATGGAGAAGTACCTTGAGGGAGAAGAGCCGACCATCGACGAGCTGAAGAAGGCGCTCCGCAAGGGAACCTGTGAGAATCTGGCTGTCCCGGTATGCTGCGGTTCCGCGCATTTCAACAAGGGCGTCCAGAAGCTCCTCGACGCTGTCATCGAGTACATGCCGGCACCGACGGACATCCCGCCGGTCAAGGGCACAACGATCGACGGCGATGAGGACGAGAGAAAGGCATCCGATGAGGAGCCGTTCTCCGCACTCGCATTCAAGATCATCTCCGACCCGTTCGTCGGAAGACTTGCATTCTTCCGCGTGTACTCCGGTACGCTGAACACAGGCTCCTATGTCCTGAATTCCTCTAAGGGCAAGAAGGAGAGAGTGGGACGTATCCTGCAGATGCACGCTGACAAGAGAATGGAGCTGGAGAAGGTCTATTCCGGTGATATCGCCGCGGCAGTGGGCTTCAAGAACACCACCACCGGCGACACCATCTGCGACGAGCAGCATCCCATCATCCTTGAGTCTCTGGAGATCCCGAAGCCGGTTATCGACATCGCGATCGAGCCGAAGACCAAGGCCGGCCAGACCAAGATGATCGACGCTCTGCAGAAGCTGGCTGAGGAGGATCCGACCTTCCACGCCACCACCAACCCGGAGACCGGTCAGACCATCATCTCCGGCATGGGCGAGCTGCACCTGGAGATCATCGTCGACAGACTGCTGAGAGAGTACCACGTCGAAGCAAACGTCGGCGCGCCGCAGGTCGCATACAAAGAGACCTTTACCAAGGCTGTGGACGTAGAATCCAAGTACGTCAAGCAGTCCGGCGGTAAGGGACAGTACGGACACTGTAAAGTCAAGTTCGAGCCGATGGATGCCAACGCGGAGAGCACCTACGAGTTCGTCAACGCCGTTACCGGCGGCACGATCCCGAAGGAGTACATCCCTGCGATCGACGAAGGTATCCAGGAAGCCATGAAGTCCGGTATTCTGGGCGGATTCCCGGTGCTGGGCGTGAAGGCTACCGTGTACGACGGCTCCTACCACGAGGTCGACTCCTCCGAAATGGCATTCCACATCGCCGGATCCCTGGCGTTCAAGGATGCTATGGCAAAGGGCGCATCCGTGCTGCTTGAGCCGATCATGAAGGTCGAAGTCACCACCCCCGAGGATTACATGGGCTTTGTTGTCGGCGACATCAACTCCCGCCGCGGCCGCGTCGAAGGCTTTGATGATATTTCCGGCGGTAAGATGATCAAGGCATTTGTTCCGCTTTCCGAGATGTTCGGTTATTCCACCGATCTTCGTTCCGGAACCCAGGGACGTGCCAACTACTCCATGTTCTTCGAGAAGTACGAGCCCGTGCCGAAGAACATTTCCGACAAAGTGCTGAACGAGCACAGATAAAGTCCGGACACAAGTAACGTGAGAACCCCGAAAACCCTTGCTAACCAAGGTTT
>JAFPYK010000147.1 GCA_017412265.1 Lachnospiraceae bacterium | reverse complement strand
AATGAGTCGGCCTGCTTTGGCGCGGCTCTGCTCTCGGCCATCGGCGTGGGCGACATGGTGTTCAAGGACGCGGAGCGCTTCTACCGCTGCAGCCGCAGCTTCGATCCGAATCCGGAGGAGGATTACGGGGAGAATTACGAGGAGTATATGCGACTGAGGGATGCGGTGCTTGCACTGTACCCGTAAGGCCGCCGGAGGACTTCGGGCGCGGCGCAGAGTGGATCCAGGGGCGTATCACGAAAATGTTTCAGGACACGCATTTCCAGCCGGGACTGTACGAGATTTCGTGCAGTCCCGGTCTTTTTGCGTTGGTGCTTCTGTGGTATAATCATGGGCAGGGAGCCTGGCTCGGGCAACGTGATGGATGATAAGGGAGATACGATGATGAAACAGGAACTGAAGCCTTTACTGACTCCGTGGAAGATCGGAAACTGTGAGATCAAGAATCGTTTTGTTCTGACCTCCATGGGCGGAACCAATCTGCTGGGCTGGATGGAGAAGAATCATTTTGACAAGGCGGGTGCGGAGTTCATCCTGCGGGTTGCGAAGAACAACTGCGGGCTGGTGCTGCCGGGCTGCCAGCCGGTGTACAATCCGATGTTCGGTCAGTGGCTGTATCAGAACAAGAAGATGTATAAGGATCTGGCGAGGTGGATGCCGGAGTTTCACAAGACGGGTGCAAAGCTGTTCGTGCAGCTGACGGCGGGCTTCGGGCGGTCATTTACGATCTCCAGGATGATGGAGAATATCTACACGAATCCGGTGGTGCGCGCGGCGGCGAAGCCTGTGATGGATCTGGATAAGATCACGGCTTCTGCGAGTGCGAGCCCGAACCGGTGGTCGGATAAGGTGCCTTCCAGGGCGATGACGGTGGAGGAAATCCACGAGTTTGTGGAGGCATTTGCCAGGACGGCGGTGCTTCTTAAGGAGGCGGGGGTCGACGGCGTGGAGATTCACGCGGTGCATGAGGGTTATCTGCTGGATCAGTTTACGCTGCCGTATGTGAACAAGAGAACGGATGCGTACGGCGGGTCCAGGGAGAACCGGTACCGCTTCGCGGCGGAGATCGTGCAGGCGATCAAGGGTGCGTGCGGGGCGGATTTCCCGGTGTCGCTGAGGTACAGCGTGGTCTCGAAGACGAAGGGCTTCCGCGAGGGAGCGCTGCCGGGTGAGGAGTTTACCGAGGCCGGCCGCGATATGGAAGAGTCCGAGTGGGCCGCGAAGTATCTGCAGGACGCGGGCTATGATATGTTAAACTGCGATAACGGCACGTATGATGCGTGGTACTGGGCGCATCCGCCGATCTATATGCCGGAGAACTGCAACCTGGCGGATGTGGAGCATATCCGGAAGTTTGTGGATATTCCGGTGGTCTGCGCGGGGCGGCTGGATCCTGTGGCGGCGGCGGAGTCGATCGCTGCGGGAAGGATCGACGGCGCGGGATTTGCGAGAAATTTCCTGGCGGACCAGGAGTGGATCACGAAGCTGATTAATGACCAGGAGGAGGACATCCGGCCTTGCATTCTCTGCCACAACGGGTGTTTTAATATGTGCCACTATAAGGGCGTTCCGAATGACCAGGAGCTCTCGGACAGCCTGGGGCTGGCAAGGTGTGCGGTCAACGCGGAGACGATGCAGTGGGACAAGCATTATATCAAGCCCGCGGCGAAGCCGAAGAGAGTTGTGATCGTCGGCGGAGGCATCGGCGGTATGGAGACGGCCAGAGTGCTGAAGCTTCGCGGACATGAGCCGGTGATCTACGAGAAGGGACCGGAGCTTGGCGGGACGTTTATCGCGGCGTCTGCGGAGTCTTATAAGGGACGGCTGCGGGACCTGCTGGCGTGGTACCGGCGGGAGATGGACCGTCTGGGCATCGAGGTGCATCTGAACACCGAGATTTCTTCGGCTGCAGAGTTCCCGGACAGGGAGCTGGTGATCGCGACGGGCGCGGTTCCGAGGGTCTTCGAGAATGTGCCGGGATTTGAGAAGACGGTTGAGGCCTGTGAGTATCTGCGGGGCGCCGAGGTGGGCGATACAGTCGCAGTGATCGGCGGCGGCCTGACGGGCTGTGAGATCGCGTATGAGCTGGCGCTCTCGGGCAAGAAGCCTCTCATCGTGGAAATGAAGGACGACCTGATCGCGCAGAAGGGCGTCTGCCTGGCGAACAGCTCGTATCTGCGGGAGTGGTTTGCTCTGCATGAGACGCCGGTTTATCTGGAGACGAGACTGAAGGAGGTCCGGGACGGCGAGATCGTCTGTGTGAGGGGAGATGAGGAGATCAGGATCCCTTGTGACAGTGTGATCAGCTCGGTCGGATACCTGCCGGCACCGCTTCCGGCCGAGGGCAGGAAGGCCCATCTGGTCGGCGACTGCAGGGAGGTGGGCAACCTTCGGACGGTCATCTGGAGGGCATACGAAGTGGCGATGAAGATATGATCTGTGGAGCAATAGGCTGTGTTCAGTGAGAACACAGCCTATATTATTACATGACTGCCGTTTTGATATAGTTTTTTTCAGAATAAAACGCATATTCTTATAGACCGATGAGAATACATGCGGTATAATAGGGACAGCCTAAAAATGTATTCTCGAAAATGTCTTGAAAGAAAGGAGTATCGAGAGAATGAAGAGTACTATGAAACACGTGATTGCGATCCTTTTAGTCCTGGTTCTTGCGATCGGATGCCTGACCGGCTGTTCTAAGCAGGGCGGCGGCGAGACCACGACGAAGGCTCCCGAAACCACCACGAAGAGTGACAATGGGCAGAAGGAAGACACCACCAAGGAAGCCAGCAACAAGCCTGCAGAGATTCGTATCGCTCTGGTTGGCCCGATGACCGGCGACAACGCTCAGTATGGCCAGCAGTTCCATCGCGGCGTTGAGATGGCTGTTGAGGAGTACAATGAGCTCGGCGGCACTCAGATCAAGGTCGACGAGTTCGACGACAAGAACGATGCTAAGGAAGCAGCTTCCATCGCCAACAAGATTCTGGCGGACGGCGGCTATGCGGTTGTCATCGAACCTTTCTCCACCACCTGTGCATTTGCTATGGCAGAGGTTCTGGATGAGGAGAAGATCGTGACGATCTCCCCTTCCTGCTCTCATGCAGATTATGTTAAGCTGTATGACTACACGTTCCGTCTTTCCCATGTTAACGTCTTCGAGGGCCAGATGGCAGCGACCTACATGAAGGAGACCTTCGGCTCCACCAAGGTTGCGGCGATCTACTCCGATAACGACTGGGGCATCGCTGTGGATGAGGGCTTTGTCAAACATGCTGAGAAGATCGGCCTGGAAGTGGTTGCCAACGAGTCCTTCATCATGGGACAGACCAAGGACTTCTCCGCTACGCTGACCAAGATCAAACAGGCCGGTGCGGAGTCCGTATACTACATGGGTCAGTACACCGAGTGCGGCATGCTGTTAAAGCAGGTTCGTGACCTGAACATGGACATCAAGTGCCTGATCACCACCTCCTCTTATAAGATCGAGTCCCTGGAGCTGGCCGGTGACGCTGCAGAAGGCGTAGTCTTCATGGCTGGTTTCGTACAGGATCCTAACAACACCGCCCAGGTGGAGTTCACCAAGAAGGCGAAAGAAAGATATGATGCCAAGATCGATAACTTCATCCTTCGTGCTTACGATGCGACGAAGTGGTTCGAGGCAGCATTTGACAAGTGCGAGAGCACCGATCCTGATGTTCTGAAGCAGACCCTGTGCGATGTCGGCGGCGAGGGCATCATGGGTATCTCCGGATGGTTCCAGCTGAACGAAGAGCGTAACGTTGAGCGTGAGTTCTTCTTCATGAAGTGGGACGGCAACAAGGAGAATCCTGGATTTACTATGATCGAGGACTAATTGAACAGCACGTCTGATCCCGCTCCCGTGTGAGCCTGGAGGACGAATAGATTTCTGCGGCCTGGAAACAGGCCGCAGAATTTCTATATGCAGTATTTTGAAAAGAAAGAAAGGGAGCGTCTGATGAAAGCGCTTGTGAAATATGCGGCTGCGCCCGGCAACGTCGAGATCCGGGAGACTCTCGCACGCAGATAAATCCGGAAGCATGATACAGGCAAGGCCGGGAATCCGAAACGGATTCCCGGCCTTGCCTGTTCTTAGCCTGACAAAGGGGAGAATGCTTATAGAAAAAACAGGGGAAATGCCATAGTGACACGGCATTTTTCAATATGCAAGAAAAAATATCATGGACAGAAGGGGCGGTATGCGTTATAATTTACGCATCAACAAATTCCCGAAAGGAGATTAAGGGTATGAAGAAAATCATGAAACATGCAATCGCTATCCTTCTTGTCCTGGTTCTTGCGATCGGATGCCTGACCGGATGCGGAAAATCCGAGGGCGGCGAGACCACGACGAAGGCTCCTGAGACCACCACGAAGTCCGGCGGCGAGGAGAAGCAGGATACCACCAAGGAAGCCAGCAACAAGCCCGAGACCTTAAAGCTCGCTCTGGTTTGCCCTCTGACCGGTGACAATGCTCATTACGGCCAGCAGTTCCACGCAGGCCTTGACATGGCTGTCAAGGAGTACAATGCGCGCGGCGGCACCCAGGTTGTTGTTGACGAGTATGATGACAAGAACGATGCGAAGGAAGCTGCTTCCATCGCGAACAAGATTCTTGCTGCCGGCGATTATGCCTGTGTCATCGGACCTTTCTCTACCACCTGCGCATTCGCTATGGCAGAGGTTCTGGACGAGGAGAAGGTTGTTACGATCTCCCCTTCCTGCTCTCATGCAGATTATGTCAAGCTGTATGACTACACCTTCCGTCTTTCCCACGTAAATGTTTACGAAGGAAAGGTTGCTGCGGATTACATGAAGGATGTCTTCGGTTCCTCGAAGGTAGCTGCCATCTATTCCGACAACGACTGGGGTATTGCTGTAGACGAGGGCTTCGTCAACGCTGCGAAGGCGAACGGCCTTGAGGTTGTTGCGAACGAGTCCTTCATCATCGGCCAGACCAAGGACTTCTCCGCTGCTCTGACCAAGATCAAACAGGCCGGCGCTGAGTCCCTGTACTACATGGGCCAGTACACCGAGTGCGGCATGGTCTTAAAGCAGGTCCGTGACCTGAACCTGGATATCCGCGTGATCATCACCACTTCTTCTTACACGGTTGACTCCCTGAAGCTGGCCGGCGACGCTGCGAAGGATGTTGTCTTCATGACCGCTTTCTTCTATGATCCCGCCAACGAGAGACTGACCAAGTTCGCTGACCAGGCGGATAAGGAGTACGGTGCTACGATCGATAACTTCATCCTTCGTGCGAACGATGCTGCATGGTGGCTCTTCGATGCATTTGATGCATGCGAGTCTACCGATCCCGACGTTCTGCGTCAGGCAATCATCGATCGCGGCCAGGCTACCTTCGAGGGTATCGGCGGTACCTTCACCCTGAACGATGAGCGTAACGTTGAGCGTGACTTCTTCTTCATGGAGTGGAACGGCGACGCTGAGAACCCGGCATTCGTTGAGATCAAATAATCCTCTCTGAGAGGGCGCCGCAGGCTGCGGCGATTGAAATGGCTGAAGAGGCTGTGAAAAACGAGAGATCGTTTTTCGCAGCCTTTTTGCGTTGGGGGAGAAGGTGATTGGCTGGGGACGCGTGAGGTTGGGCGGGGACGCGAAGGGGCCGGGGGATTGGAGCTGGGCCTGGAGCGTCCTGCGGGGCGAGAAGCCGGCTGGCGGGACGTATGGGCCCCTGGGCGAGCCCCTTACCAGACGAGAGGGGTGCCCTGTGTTTTGAGGGAAAGTGATAGATCAGATAAGAATCGACAGAATATGACAGATTGAGAATCTTTGTGAGAAGACTTTTTTCAATCTGTTAATTTCATTCTTATAGACATTGATTTTACGCTATGGTATAATCGTTTTATCAATGGGTGTCTGCGCAGAAAGAGATTGCATTTTGCAGCATCAGAATCTCGAACGGCCGGAGCGGTAGTTCTCAGAGACGTCCGGCACGTAACAGCTGCTATTGACAATGAATGAATCGGTGCGAAGGGATCGGTGACGGACGTGGTCACGGGAATGCCCGCTTCCGGTTCGGAAAGTAGGTGAAAGAGTGTTTCTGCAACAGTTAATCAATGGTCTTACGATCGGCAGTTCGTATGCACTTGTTGCCGTAGGATACTCGATGGTTTTCGGTGTGTTGGAGCTGACCAACTTCGCCCACAGCTCGATCTTCATGCTGGGCGGATATGTGGCAGCTGTGGCGCTGCGCGGAGGTCTTCCGCTGTGGCTCGCCGTTATCTTATCGATTGGTACCTGCGCGCTGTTCGGTATGCTGACGGACCGTCTCGCACTGATGCCGATGCGTAAAAGAGGAGCTTCCAGAGTCTCCTATCTGATTGCCACCATCGGTGTTTCTACCTTCCTTCAGAACCTGATCATGCTGGTCTTCGGTTCCGAAGCGATTCCTTTCAAGGAAGTGTTCCCGAGAACCCAGTTTATGGTGGGCAACGCAGTCATGAGTTACCTGCAGGTCTTCACGATCTTGCTGACTCTTGCACTGATGGGTGCCACCTCGCTCCTGGTCTACAAGACCAAGATCGGTGCTTCGATGCGTGCCATCGCACAGAACCAGACGGCTGCGAAGCTGATGGGCGTCAATACAGACCTGGTCATCACATTTACCTTCCTGCTCGGCTCTGCACTGGCCGCTGTGGCCGGTATCATGTTCGGCATGTACTACTACAGTGTCGACCTGCAGATGGGCTTTACGGTCGGTATGAAGACCTTCGCGTCTGCGGTTCTCGGCGGTATCGGAAGCCTTCCGGGCGCTGTGGTCGGCGGATTCTCCATCGGTATTCTGGAGTCCATGTTCGCGGGCTATGTCAGCTCCGGATTTAAGGATGCTGTCGGTTTCATCGTTCTGATCTTTGTCCTGCTGATCCGTCCTTCCGGACTGTTCGGCCAGAAGAAGATCAGCAAGGTATAAGGGGGTGCTGTCATGAAGAAAGGTTTATCCCCGAAGATCCGGATCGCCCTGTTCGTGATTTTCCTGATCCTGGTTGCTACGCTTCCCCTGTATCTGAAGAACCAGTATTTCGTCCGTGTTGCGACCCTGTGCGTGATGTATTCCGCACTTGCTCTTTCCCTGAACCTGATTACCGGTTTCATGGGACAGGTTTCGCTGGGCCATGCGGCGTTCATGGGTATCGGAGCTTATACCTCTGCGATCCTGTCTGACCGGTTCGGCTGGAGCTTTGTTCCTACGATGCTCTGTGCGGTTCTGATCGCGGCTGCTTTCGGTATCATCCTTGGTATCCCGGCTCTGAAGCTTTCCGGCAGTTACCTGGCGATCGTTACGCTGGGCTTCTGTGAAGTGGTCCGTCTGACCGAGCTGAACTGGATGAGCCTGACCCGCGGACCGATGGGCATGACCGGCATCAAGAAGCCTCTCGTGCTCGGATGGCAGATTAAGACCAACGGTGATTACTACTGGCTGGCCCTGATCCTGATGCTGATCATCATCTTCTTCGTCATCAACATCTCCAACTCTCATGTGGGACGTGCGATCATGTCCGTGCGTGAGGATGAGATCGCGGCGAGTGCGATGGGTGTCAACATCCGTTATTACAAGGTTATGACATTTACCATCTCTGCCGCCCTGTGCGGTATGATGGGTGCGTTCTATGCGCATTATATGAGATTCATTGACCCGAGTGCTTTCAACTTCGAGCAGTCCACCTCCATCCTTTCGATGGTTATCCTGGGTGGCCTGGGCGGCGTGCCCGGCAGCATCCTGGGTGCGGTGATTCTCTCGATCCTTCCCGAGGCGCTGCGTGATCTGGCAGCTCTGCGTATGCTGATCTACGGCCTGATCATCGCTGTGATGATGATCTTCCGGCCTCAGGGTATCCTGGGCAGAACGACCTTCTCCCAGATCCTTGGCATCAAGAAAAAATACGCTGTGACTCCGGAAGAGGCTGCAGCCCTGCTTGACGGCGAGGAGACTCCTTACGAGGAACTGAAGAAGGAGGAACAGGCATGAAGACAATGTTAGAGCTTAAGAATATCACTCAGGTCTTCGGCGGTCTGGTCGCAGTCAATGACGTGAGCATTCACGTAGACGAGAAGGAAATCGTCGGCCTGATCGGCCCCAACGGCGCCGGCAAGACGACGACGTTCAACTGCATTACCGGTGTGTACAACCCGACCAAGGGCAAAGTAATCTTCGAGGACAGGGACATCACCGGCAAGCCGGTCCATGAGATCACGAAGGACGGTATGGCAAGAACCTTCCAGAACATTCGTCTGTTCAAGTCCCTGACCGTGCTGGACAATGTGCGGATCGGCATGCATATCCGTTCTAAGTCGAACCTGTTCTTCGACGCCTTCCACCTTCCGAGGAGAAATAAGGCGGAGAAGGAGATGACCGAGGAGTGCATGAAGCTGCTGGCGATGACCGGACTGGCAACGCATGCGGATGACCGCGCGGACAGCCTGCCTTACGGCGCGCAGAGACGTCTGGAGATCGTGCGTGCGATGGCAACCGGCGCGAGACTGCTTCTGCTGGATGAGCCTGCGGCAGGTATGAACGAGCAGGAGACGGCGGAGCTGATGGAGTTCATCCGTGAGCTGCGCGACAAGGGCTATACGGTGTTCCTGATCGAGCATGATATGAAGCTGGTCATGAACCTGTGCGACCGCATCTATGTGCAGAACCAGGGCTATCTGATCGCGGACGGAACTCCTGCGGAGATCCAGTCCAACCAGGCGGTTATCGATGCTTACCTGGGCGAGGAGGTGTAACCATGGCTGAGATTTTAAAGATTGAAGGTCTGAAGGTTAACTATGGCAACATCAAAGCCCTGCACGGCATTGACCTGAAGGTAGAAGAGGGCCAGATCGTGACCCTGATCGGCAGCAACGGCGCCGGCAAGTCCACGACGATGAATGCGATCTCCGGTATCGTGAAGACCGCAGAGGGCAAGATCCTCTTCGAGGGCAAGGATATCGTCGGCAAGTCCAGCGATTATATCGTGAAGAACGGTATCGTCCTGGCTCCGGAGGGCAGACAGATCTTCCCCCGTATGTCGGTGCATGAGAACCTGATGATGGGTGCCCTGACGGTGAAGGATAAGGGCAAGGTCGCCAAGACTCTGGAGGAAGTGTTCGACCTGTTCCCGATCTTAAAAGAGCGTGAGAAACAGGTGGCAGGAACCCTCTCCGGCGGCGAGCAGCAGATGCTGGCAGTCGGACGTGCCCTGATGGGCAGCCCGAGACTGCTGATGCTGGATGAGCCTTCGCTGGGACTTGCACCGCTGATCATCAAGGAGATCTTCGCCCTGATTCAGCGCATCAACAAGATGGGAACGACCATCCTGCTGGTGGAGCAGAACGCGAAGATGGCTTTGTCGATCTCCGACTACGGCTACGTGCTGGAGACCGGCGACATTACGATGGAAGGCAAGGGCAGCGACCTGATGAACGATCCGAAGGTAAGAGCCGCTTACCTCGGAGGCATGTAAGCGATAGAGGCATCGTGATCCGCATCGCAAAGGATGCGGGCGCGCTTGCGCGGCAAGCAGCATTTGCGATGCGGATTGCAGGATGAGCAACGGTAGTCGGACGCCCGACGAAGGAGGGCGGCGACCTAAGTTGCGAAGACTGCGAGGATGCGGGCGCGCTTGCGCGGTGCATTTGCAGAAACATTTATCATGTAGGAAGTGCCGGACGCCCGGAAACGGGTGCCCGGCATTCAGATAAGTACGAAAAGGAGAAATGACATGGGTAAGATTAAAAACATTCCGAGCATTACGGACGATCCGCAGCTGAATATCCGCCGTTCTGATATTGAGCAGAGAGCAGAGTGGTTCTTCTTCCAGAACGATGAGGCTGCCAAGAGAGGCCTTGACTGGGAAGAGTGGTGCAGACCTGCCATCCGCAGAGTCGGACATCTGCGCGGCGAGGAGTCTCTGAACGCGGCCGTTCAGGACAGAAGCGACCTGCAGCAGATCCTCAACATGTTCCGCAACAACACGCTCGGAACCCGTACATTTGAGAAGGAGTACGTGAAGGATACGCCGGAAGAGATCATCATCGACCATCATTACTGCCCGCTGGTTGCCGGATGGCAGAAGTGCACGGATGATGAGGAGCTCATCGCGAAGTGCTGCGATATCGCCATGGAGGGCGACAGAGGTATCTTCGATCTGGTGGAAGGCGCGGATTTCTATCTGGACAGCACCATCGCTGAGGGGGCTCCGGTATGTCGCCTGCGCTTAAAGAAGCGCGGATAATCCGGACAGATTCTGCGGAGAGACCGCAGATTAACAGTTGAATTAGCAAAAGAATCCATGTTATCATGGATAGAGAGCCGGCGCGAAGGCAACTTCGCGCCGAAGCATTATCAGGACCCGCAGGGTTACGGAAGGAGATTGTTATGAAGATTGGTTTTATCGGCCTTGGTATTATGGGAAGACCCATGAGCAAGAACCTGCTGAAGGCAGGGTATGAACTGGTTGTCGCGGACCTGAATCCGGCGGCAGTCGAGGAAGTGGTTGCCTGCGGCGCGACGGCTGCTGCGACGAACGCGGAAGTGGCCGCACAGAGTGATATCGTCATCACGATGGTGCCCAATTCTCCTCATGTGAAGGCTGCGGTTATGGGCCCGAACGGTGTCCTGGAGGGGGCGAAGCCGGGGACCATCCTGATCGATATGAGCTCGATCGCTCCTCTGGCTTCTCAGGAGGTCTCGAAGGCCTGCGCCGAGAAGGGCGTGAAGATGCTGGATGCTCCTGTCTCCGGCGGAGAGCCGAAGGCGATCGACGGAACGCTTTCGATCATGGTCGGCGGCGACAAGGAAGTGTTTGAGAGCGTCAAGGATATCCTTCTGGTGATGGGCGGCTCTGCGGTTTACTGCGGACCGATCGGCGCCGGCAACACGACGAAGCTTGCGAACCAGATCGTTGTGGCCTGCAACATCGCGGCTGTGGCAGAGGCATTTACGCTGGCCAAGAAGGCGGGCGTGGATCCGGAGCTGGTCTATCAGGCGATTCGCGGCGGTCTGGCAGGCTCCACGGTTATGGATGCGAAGGGACCGATGATGATCGCCGACAACTTCAAGCCCGGTTTCCGGATTGACCTGCACATCAAGGACCTGAACAATGCGATCGAGACCGGCCATGCGGTCGGATCTCCGCTTCCGTTATCTGCACAGGTGATGGAGATGTTCATGACGCTTCGCGCGGACGGCTGCGGCAGCGACGATCACAGCGCGCTGGCGAAGTACTATGCGAAGGTGTCCGGCACCAAGATCTCGGACAAATAATCGACGAATTAGGAGACAACTGTAGAACAGGGGCTTTCTGCCCCTGTTCTGTTCATTGTGTCACAGTAAAATAAACCCCCTGCTCTGCAGGGGGAGGGAAGATCTTTAGATATAAGTAATCCCGTGTTAGAATAAATGTAGGTCTGCAAACCACAAATAAACAACACGGGAGGTGTGCTGAATGAGCACCGAAAATAGTTTAGCCCATACAAAATGGGAATGCAAGTATCACATTGTATTTGCACCAAAATACCGAAGACAAGTAATCTACAAAGAGATTAAAGCAGATGTAGGACAAATACTTGGAACATTGTGCCGGAGAAAAGGAATAGAAATCATAGAAGCGGAAGCGTGCCCGGATCATATCCACATGCTGGTGAGAATTCCACCAAAGTACTCGGTATCAGAAATCGTGGGATATTTAAAGGGAAAAAGTTCGTTGATGATATTTGAAAAACATGCAAATCTGAAGTACAAGTATGGGAACCGGCATTTTTGGTGTAGAGGATATTATGTGGATACAGTAGGAAAGAATACAGCGGCGATCAAAGAATATATCCGCAATCAATTGAAAGAAGATCTGGAATATGATCAGATGTCATTGGTGGAATATATCGACCCGTTCACGGGTGAGCCGGTGAGGAAAAACAAGAAATAAAGCCACTTGGAGTGGCCAGTGGGAAACCAAAGCAAACCAGCAAGCCCCTTATGGGGCTGCGCCGGAAGAAGGAAGCACTGAAAAAGGCCCCGAGGGGGCCTGCTGAGAATGTGGTGCAGTTGGCAGACTGTCAGTGCGCCTTCCGGGCGCAAGCAGGTAAAAGCCCCTTATAGGGGCAGTGCAGGCCACCGGCTAAGCCGGTGGTCCTGACTT
>JAFPYK010000019.1 GCA_017412265.1 Lachnospiraceae bacterium | reverse complement strand
TGCAGCGCCTCGGCTTCCTCCCATTCTTCGACAACCGCATTCCCGGCTTCTCCATCGAAGAGCACGCCGCCCCCGAAGCATGGTTCGGCAGTGATGACGGCATCTGGGAATGGAAGGGCCCGCTCATCCGCGACTTCGGCCTCGCCTACGGCAAATTCTTCGAGAAGAAGGCGGTCTTCATGACCCGGGACTTCTACCTTGACTACGCGAACTACCGCCGCGACGGCTACGACTTCGACGCCCGCTTCGACGACGAGCTCGCCTCCTTCAAGGACAAGGCCCTCTTCGACCTGATCGACCAGAACGCCCCGATCCTCTCCAAGGACTTAAAGCGCCTCGGAGACTACCGCAAGGGCGCGAACACCGGCTTCGACACCCTGATCGTCCGCCTCCAGGAGCAGGGCTATGTCCTGATCCACGACTTCGTCTACGAGACCGACCGCCGCGGCCGCACCTACGGCTGGGGCGTCGCAAGCTACTCCACCCCGGAGCAGCATTTCGGCGCCTCCTTCACGGACCACGTCTACGACCGCACTCCCGAAGAGTCCTACGAGCGGCTCCTCGCCCACCTGCGGACCCTCTTCCCTGAGGAAAAGGAACAGACCCTGCGAAAGTTCTTGCGGTAAGAGGGCAGAGGCTTCAAGAAACCGTTTTCTCGTGCTTAACATCACAGGCAAAAAATGCGGCGGTTGAGTTACACTCAAAACCGCCGCATTCTTATGTCTTCTCACTGCAAAATCAGTGCACCGCCTTATTTCACCGGCACGATCTCAATCCAGTATCCGTCCGGATCCTCGATGAAATAAATCCCCATCTTCTTATTCTCGAAGCAGATACAGCCCATCTCCTCATGCTTCTTGTGCGCCGCCTCCATATCCGGCGTGCAAAACGCGAGATGAAACTCTCCCTCACCGAGATCATACGGCTCCTTGCGGTCCACCAGATACGTAAGCTCCAGCTGGAAATTCGTCTTCCCATCGCCCAGGAACACCAGCTCAAACGAGCCGTCCGAGGCGGTCTTCCTTCTCACCGGCTTCAGCCCCAGCGCTTCGTCATAGAACTTCAGGCTTCTCTCCAGATCCAGCACATTGAAATTAAAATGCTCAAATGCAAACATTTCCCCTTCTCCTTTCATTTCTGTCAATACACTGCCAGAATCTTCTGCAGCGTCTCCTGCACCTGCTCCTTCTGATCGGCCGGTCCGTGAACAAACACGAAATAAACCGCCGTATCACTGATGAACACAGCATCGGCCCTTGCAAACTGCGGGTCCCCGTATTCATCGCCTAAGAGATACCCTCGCTTCCCCTTCGCTGTGGTAAGCTCCTGTTCCTCCATGGTATCCATGTAGCCCCAGGTCTCCGGCCAGTCCCGGTAAGCCTCCGTATATTGCCCGGCCCACACCTGCACATGCACGTCACCGGCCTGATATGTGGCCTCCGCCCAGTATTTTGTCGGCTCTCCTCTGCGATTGCCTTCGATCGTCAGGACAATTCCGTAAGGCATGGCAATATCTTCTTCAAGCTCTCCCGACACTTCTTCTCCCAGCATCTGCATGGTAAGGCCTTCGATCCCGGCCTCCTCGATCGGCATCTCGATTCCGTTCAGTCCGCTCCCTGCATAGAAACTCTCCCAGTCCGCGAACTGCGCAATATGCCTTCCGGGATCTTCGCTGTCATAAGGGGAATATTCCTGATAGTCCCGGAGGATATCCTCCCGCCATTTCTCCGCAAAGGTTCCCTGGCCCTCGACCGGAATCGCCTTCAAGGCAAACTGCAGGAACTTCTGCCGCATCCCATCCGCCTCGATCGGCTCGCTCATCCGGATCGCCGGCGCCTCCGGCATCGGGCCCAGTTGCCTGCCGATTTCATCGTTATCCGCCTGGAAGGTCTTCTCCACCAATTCCCGGAAATCCTCCGCAGCACCGACATCCTCCTGCCCGGCTGCCGCTTCCACATCGTAGAGCACTCGTTCCTCCGCCCAGATTACGCCGGTTTTCCATGTATGATCGTCCGTCTGATACGGCTCCATAACATAATACACCTGCCCCGCGTTGGTCTCATATCCGGTTTTGCCGGGTAACTCAGCTCCCTCCCCGTCACAAAACCAGCGCTCCTCGACCTGTCCCGCAAATGCATCCGTATGCAGGATGGCGGTTGCCTCAATCTCCGCCTCTTCATACCGGTAGCGGGCATTCACGGCGATCCTCTGCCAGACGCCTTCCGCGTCCGCGGTGACCGTCACCTCCAACCCTGTAAATGTAACCTCCTCCCAGGTCAGCTCTTCTACGCGGTTCCTGAGTCCAGAGATACCCAGCCCCTCCTTCAGCTCCTCCCAGCTGTCGAAGGTTCTCTGCGCCGTCGCACCTTCCTTCTGCTGCGCCTTCAGCTCTTCCGATACATTCTCCGCGTCTCGGCCTTCCGGAGTCCACTCAAAAGGAAGCAGGACAGCCTGCGCTGTCAGCCCC
>JAFPYK010000146.1 GCA_017412265.1 Lachnospiraceae bacterium | reverse complement strand
CCAGGAAGCAGATCGCCACATAGACGAACATCGCGATGGAGAATTTCCTCTCCGGAGGCATCTTCCTGCGGTAATGGTACAGGCCGCCCAGGGCACGCCCCACGACCGACAGGCCGAAGACCGTCATGTAGAGGTATTCGCCGCCCTCAAATGTGTTCTTAAAGTACGGCAGCACGATCACCGCCGACGCGCCTCCCGCAAAGGCCGAGAAGGTGAAATAGATGCCGATCGCCAGAAGCCCCCGCTCTCCCATCATGTAGCGGAAGCCCTCCCGGATGTCCGAGAGCATCTGCCGCCCGTGACTCTCCTGCGTGCGCGTCTCCTTTTGCTTCTCGATATATCCTTCCTCCGCCTTGATCTGCGTCTCCATCACCGCGGCAACCAGAAAGCTGACCGCGTTGATGCCGAGCAGCGGCGCGATCCCGATCTGGTTGTACAGGAACGCGGAGAGAGGCACCATAAAGACCGAGAGCGTCTCCAGGACACCGGAGATCGAGTAGGCCTTCGTGTAATTGCCCTCCGTGATCAGGAGCGGATAGAAGCTCTGGTAGGCGACCATGTAAATGCTCTGGATGGAGCCCAGGATCACCGCGAAGAGCGGAAGCGCGAGGTAAGGGAACTTTCCCGCGGCAAATAACATCGCAGAAACAGCGTACAGCCCCGCGGAGAGAAAGTCCAGCGTATAGATCGTGCGTTTCCTGGAGAAACGGTCCAGGATCGCGCCCGAGAAGATCGGCATGACCAGGTTGGGCGCAGTAAAAAGCGCGATCACCAGCGCATAGAAAAATGATGAATTGGTATAGTCAAGGACCAGGAGGCTCAGGGCAAATCCCGACATGGCATTGCCGAACATCGAGACCACCGACCCCAGAGTGATGATCGTAAAATCCCTGGTCCAGAGAGAAGGCCCCTGCGCCTCCCCTTTGTTTTTTCTTCTCATAGCAGACATTTGCCGGCAGGAACGCTCCTGCGCCCCCGCCTGGACAGGATGCAAACGGCCCGGCAGCAAGCAGACTGCCGGGCCGGATCTTATGATGTCAGATTATTCCTCCGAAGCAGGGGCTTCCTCCTCAGAAGCCGCTTCTTCCGGAAGTTCCTCCATCATCTCCTCGACGGGCTTCGCCTCCTGCACTTCTTCCTCATCGACCCGTGTGCCGAAATCCTCGCGCGGGATATCGTCCCGCACTCTGGCGATGCTCGATACCACGACGTCTTCATCCTCGCCGACGTTAAAGACTCGCACGCCGGATGCGCTTCTTCCCTGCACAGAGATCTGCTCGCACATCGTGCGGATCATGATGCCCTGGTTGGTGATGAGAAGGATATCCTTGTCTTCGTGGACCGCCTTCGCGCCGATCACGGCGCCGGTCCGTCCGTTCAGCTTGTAGCAGATGACGCCCTTGCCGCCGCGGCCCTGGGTGTGGAAATCTTCCACCGGTGTCCGCTTGCCCCGGCCGTACTCGGTGACAAGCAGGAGGTATTCGCCCTGACTTGCCAGCTGCATGGCCACGACCTGGTCATCGCTGCTGAGGCTCATGCCGCGCACGCCCATCGAGCTGCGCCCGGTGCTTCGCACATCCGTCTCCTTGAAGCGGATGCACATGCCCTTGCGGGTCACCAGCAGGACCTCCTGCACGCCGTCGGTCGGCTTGACCTCGATCAGCTCATCGTCATCCTGGAGGGTGATGGCGATCAGGCCGTTCTTGCGGATGTTGGCAAATTCCCTCAGCGGCGTCTTCTTGACCGTGCCGCCGCGGGTCGCCATCATCAGGTAATCCCCGTCCCGGTACTCCCGGATCGGGATGATGGCCGTGATCTTCTCCTCCGGCATCAGCTGCAGGAGGTTGACGATGGCCGTGCCGCGGGACGTCCGCGACGCCTCCGGGATCTCATAGGCCTTCAGTCGGTACACACGTCCCATGTTCGTGAAGAACATTAGGTAGTGGTGCGAGGTCGGCATCAGAAGATCGGTCGTATAGTCGTCCTCCAGCGTCTGCATGCCGCGGATGCCCTTGCCGCCGCGGTTCTGCGCGCGGAAATTGTCCACGCTCATCCTCTTGATGTAGCCAAGCTTCGTCATGGCGATGATGACATTCTCGTGCGGGATCAGGTCCTCGTTGGAGATATCATACTCGTCCCGGCTGATCGTCGTGCGGCGGTCGTCGCCGTATTTCTCCGCGATCGCCAGGAGCTCGTCCTTGACCACTCCCAGCAGCTTGTTCTCATCCGCCAGGATCTCTTTATAATATGCGATCTTGCGCTCCAGCTCCTCATACTCGGCCTCGAGCTTCTCCCGCTCCAGTCCGGTCAGCGCGCGCAGACGCATGTCAACGATCGCCTGTGCCTGCGGATCGGTCAGGCCGAAGCGCTCCATCAGGCCGTTCTTCGCGTCCGCGGTCGTCCGGCTTCCGCGCACGATCCTGATCACCTCGTCGATATTATCCAGCGCGATCAGCAGTCCCTGCAGGATGTGAGCGCGCTCCTCCGCCTTGTTTAAGTCGTAGCGGGTCCGTCTCGCCACCACGTCCTCCTGATGCTTCAGGTAATACTTGAGCATCTGGACGATATTTAAGACCTTCGGCTGGTTGTCCACCAGCGCCAGCATGATGACGCCGAAGGTGTCCTGCAGCTGCGTGTGCTTATACAGCGTGTTGAGCATGACGTTCGGATTCACGTCCTTGCGCAGCTCGATGCAGACACGCATGCCTGCGCGGCTGGATTCGTCGCGCAGCTCCGTGATGCCGTCCACCTTCTTCTCCTTGACCAGGTCCGCGATCTTCTCGATCAGGCGGGCCTTGTTGACCAGGTAGGGAAGCTCGGTCACGACGATGCGGTGCTTGCCGTTGGCCATCGGCTCGATGTCCGTGACCGCACGCACGCGGATCTTGCCGCGGCCGGTCCGGTAGGCCTCGTTGATGCCGCCGGTGCCCAGGATCTGCGCCCCCGTCGGGAAGTCCGGACCCTGGATGATCGACAGGATCTCCTCAATCTCGGTCTCACGCCCCTCTTCCACGCGGTTGTCGATCAGGCGCACGACGCCACCGATCACCTCGCGCAGGTTGTGCGGCGGGATGTTCGTGGCCATGCCGACCGCAATGCCCGTCGTGCCGTTGACCAGCAGGTTCGGGAAACGGGAAGGCAGCACGGTAGGCTCCTTCTCGGTCTCATCAAAGTTCGGGATGAAATCCACGGTATCCTTGTTGATATCCGAGAGCATCTCCATGGAGATCTTGCTCAGTCTCGCCTCGGTATAACGCATGGCCGCGGCGCCGTCGCCGTCCACGGAGCCGAAGTTGCCGTGGCCGTCCACCAGCGTGTAGCGCATGGACCAGTCCTGGGCCATGTTGACCAGCGAACCGTAGATGGAGCTGTCGCCGTGAGGGTGGTATTTACCCATGGTATCGCCGACGATACGCGCGCACTTACGGTGCGGCTTGTCCGGCGTGTTGCCCAGCTCCGTCATGGCGTAGAGAATACGCCTCTGCACCGGCTTCAGTCCGTCCCTTACGTCCGGGAGGGCACGGGCCGCGATGACCGACATCGCATAATCGATATACGACGTCTCCATCGTTTTCTTTAAGTCCACCTCCTGGACTTTATCAAACATATGCTCATCCATCTTGTGTCACTCCCGTCCTTAGATATCCAGATTCTTCACATACTTCGCGTTGAGCTCGATGAACTCGCGGCGGGGCTCCACCTGGTCGCCCATGAGCAGCGTGAACAGCTCGTCGGCGGCGATGGCGTCCTTGATATTGACCTGATACATGCTGCGGGTGGCGGGGTTCATGGTGGTCTCCCACAGCT
>JAFPYK010000145.1 GCA_017412265.1 Lachnospiraceae bacterium | reverse complement strand
TCCAGGATGCAGGCCCAGCGCGCGACCGGATAGTCCTTCCAGTAAGCGAAGCCTGCGACGAGATCTGCCGCGATACGAAGGGCGGCCAGCGGGAAGCGAAGGCGCGGGCTGATGTGCCGCACGGCAAGCACGTACTCGACGGCCAGGACGAGCATCACGGCAAATGAGGTGATGAGCTGTCCGTCGGTCCAGGTGAAGGCGAGGAAGAAGAATGCGGTCATGGCGCCGGCAGCGGCCGTATAAAGAATGCGGTGCAGGGGCTTCTTCAGGACGCCAAGCAGGTTCCAGACGAAGAGCGCGGCCTCGAAGACGAGACAGAGGGTGTTGCCCCAGTAGAAACTGTTGTTCACCGCCGCGGGGATCTCCCAGGCGAAGAGCAGGAGGGCGCCTGCCAGAGGCAGGACGTAGGGGCGCTCCTCGCGGTAACGCAGGGCTGTATAGAGCAGAAGCAGATAGAATATCACGCGAAGCGCGATCAGTGCATAGAACATAGTCGTTCAGATCCTTTCTGAAGGCGGTCCGGGACCGCCGCGTATGAGACTATTGTGCTACAGGCTGGGGGAAATGTCCAGCGAAAATGTGCGGAATGTCGAGAGGAGAAGGTCTGCGCCGCGGGCATTGATGAGTATTCATGAGACAAGTGTAGAATGAAGGACAACAGGGAAATCTACGGATGCGCGAAGAATTCTTCTGCAAGATATGACTGCATTTCCCGGGCTGCGCGGCGGGCAGGGGTTTTATTTGCAATGAGGGAAGCTCTCCGCTATAATGGCAATAAGGATTACGAGACGAACGGGAGGAGACCATGCAGAACAATTATCGGATGCTGGTGGCATATGACGGGACAAGATTCTACGGGTGGGCGGCTCAGCCGGACCAGGAGATGACCATCCAGGGAAAGCTGGAGAGCGTGCTCTCGAAGATGACGGACGAAGAGGTCGAGGTGATCGGCGCGGGGCGGACCGACGCGGGGGTGCACGCGCGAGGCATGGTGGCCAACGTGCGGCTGGACACCGCGATGACGGAGGTGCAGATCCGGGATTACCTCAATCATTACCTGCCGGATGATATCTGCGTGCTGGAGATCAAGAAGTGCGGGGAGCGTTTTCACGCGCGCTACAATGCCAGGGGGAAGACGTACCGGTACACGATCTATGCGGGCCCGCTCAAGCCGCTCTTTCAGCGCAAATATGTCTATGAGTGTTTTGACGTGCCGGACGTGGAGCGGATGCGCGAGGCGGCGCAGTATCTGCTGGGGACGCACGACTACGCGGGATTCTCGCATAATCCGCGGATGAAGAAGTCGACGGTTCGGACGGTGGATTCGATTGAGATCGAGAAGAAGGGGGACTATATCCATTTCACGTATCACGGGGACGGATTCCTGCAGTATATGGTGCGGATCCTCACGGGGACGTTGATCGAGGTCGGCCAGGGCAAGAGGGAGCCGGAGGAGATGAAGGAGCTTCTGGAGAAGAAGGACCGGAGCCTGGCGGGGTTCACCGCGCCGGCGAAGGGGCTGACGCTGCTGAAGGTGGATTATATGTGAAGTGGGAGATAGAAAGCTGATGGAAGCGCATTTTTGAAGGAAAATGCTTCGAGAGTGGGCACTTAATATCAAAATACGATGAATTATTCAAACAAAGTGGAGATAGTCGGATTCCGACGGACATTCTGCAGATGTTTAAAGTGGGAATGGAATACCATTTTTATGGCTCACACAGAAGAAATGTGGGGAAATCAATTTCATTTACGATAAGATTATCGATGATTGTGGGGATAACTATCAAGGGGGTAATGATATGGAACAGACAAAACTGGAGAGACTGAAGGAGAATCTTGCGGGCATGGACGGGCTTGCGGTCGCTTTCTCCGGGGGCGTGGATTCGACGTTCCTGGCGAAGGTGGCGCACGATGTCTTGCGTGAGCGCATGATCGCGGTGACGGTGCAGGCGGACTGGGTGCCGGAGCGTGAGACGAAGGAAGCGGAGGAGTTCTGCCGCGCGGAGGGGATCTCTCTGCACAAGGTCTCTGTGGAACAGAGGGAAGTGCCGGGATTCACGGAGAATCCGCCGGACCGCTGCTACCTGTGCAAGAAGGCTTTATTTACCCGGATCAAGGAGGTTGCGGCCACGCAGGGGATCTCTGTGGTGGCGGAAGGGTCGAATATGGATGATCTCGGCGATTACCGGCCGGGGCTGAAGGCGCTCGGGGAGCTCGACGTGAAGAGCCCTCTGCGCGAGGCAGGCCTGACGAAGGCAGAGATCCGCGCGTATTCGAAGGAGCTCGGCCTGCCTACCTGGCAGAAGCCTTCGTTCGCGTGCCTGGCTTCGCGATTCCCTTACGGGGAGCGGATCACCGCGGAGAAGCTGCACATGGTGGACGAGGCGGAGCAGCTGCTGATGGAGCTTGGATTTGCACAGTTCCGGGTGAGGATTCACGGGACGGTCGCCAGGATCGAGGTGAAGCCGGAGGAGTTCGGGAAGCTCCTGGAGGAGACTGTGCGCCGCAGAGTGACCGGGCACCTGAAGGAGCTTGGATTTACCTATGTGGCCATGGATCTTACGGGCTACCGGACCGGCAGCATGAATGAGACGCTTGCCAGAAAGTGAAGGGAGAAGGAGAGGATGGAGAATGCATTTTCCAGAACGGAAATGCTTCTGGGCGAGGAAGCCATGAAGAGGCTTGCCGGCAGCCGTGTCGCGGTCTTCGGGCTGGGCGGCGTCGGCGGCTATGTGGTGGAGGCGCTGGCGCGAAGCGGCGTGGGCGCCCTGGACCTGGTGGACGATGACCTGGTCTGCCTGACGAACCTGAACCGGCAGATCATCGCTACGAGGGAGACGATCGGGCGCAGGAAGACGGAGGTGTGCGCGGAGAGAGTGCAGAGCATCGCGCCGGAGTGCCGGGTGACGCTTCATGAGGTCTTCGTGGGCACGGATACCATCGGGCAATTTGATTTTGCGGCGTATGATTATGTGGTGGACGCGGTCGATACGGTGACTGCCAAACTGCTGATTATCGAGCGGAGCAAGGCGGCCGGGACCCCGGTCATCAGCTGCATGGGGGCCGGCAACAAGTTGGATCCGACGGCTTTCCGGGTCGCGGACATCGAGAAGACGAAGGTCTGCCCGCTGGCGCGGGTGATGCGAAGAGAACTGAAGAAGCGGGGAATCCGCGGTGTGAAGGTTGTCTATTCGGAGGAAGAGGCGCTCCGCCCGGAGATGCCGGAGGAGAGCGATCCCGCGGCGTCTACGGCAAGGGAGGGGAGCAGCCGGCGAGCGACGCCGGGAAGCATCGCCTTCGTGCCTTCCGTTGCGGGGCTTGTATGCGCGGGCGAGGTCATCCGGGATCTGGCCGGAATCCGCTGACAAATGATGATATATTACAGGAATGAGAGCTGTGAAGAGAATGCATCTTCACGGCTCTTTTTTTTGTTTTGGGGGCAATCACCGGCATGTAGAGGGCTGAAATAGGGATATACTTATGTATATATTGTCTATATATCGGGATAATATTCATATATAAAATATAGATTATGAAAGGTATATAAATGACGATTGCATTGATATGACGATATTGGTATAATTCATATTGAATATCTATGGATAGTCATTCCTGTTTTTATCATGTTTTCATGCAGACTCCGGGGCACTCCTTCGGCGAAGTGCGGCTGCAGGAAAGGATACCGGTGTGGAGAAATCAGAGATAAAAAATGAGAGACAGAGACAACCTCGTTTCCTGAAGGAAGCGCTGCTGCTTGTGATCAAGCTGATGATCTTCGCGGTTGCGGGGATCATCCTGCTGACGTATGTCTTCGGACTTACGAGAAACGCGAGCCTGAATATGCAGCCTGCGTTCAGGGACGGCGACCTTGTGATGTATTACCGTCTGGACCGTACGTTTACCGCCGGTGATGTGATCGTGATCCGCTATCGGGAGAAGACGTATCTGGAACGCGTGATCGCGTCGGCCGGCGATACGGTGGACATCACGGCAGACGGGCTGAGCGTGAACGGCTCTCTTCTTCAGGAACCTTACCGGAGAGGAGAGACCACACAGTTCGAGGGGGAGGTCACATTTCCCCTGACCGTGCCGGAGGGCGAGCTGTTCGTCCTCGGCGACGACCGGGAACAGTCGGTGGACAGCCGGATGTTCGGCTGTGTGCGCTGTGAGGACGTCGGAGGGAAAGTGGTGGGACTGTTTCGCCGCAGGAATTTCTGACATGGATAGGAATTCCCGGCCGGAAGCGGACGACGCTGCCGGCGGACAGAGTATCAGCAATGGAGGATTGAAAAATGAAGATGAGAAGAATTCTCAGTGTTCTGCTTGCACTTGTGCTGGTAGTGACCATGAACGGAATGTGCGTCAAGGCCGCAGACGCGGGAGTGACCAAGAACACTCTGGAAGAAGCTACCATGAAGAAGGAACTGACCGTTGCCGACGGCATCGACATCAGCGCGGTCAAGACATTCAAGTTCAGCTTTACCCCGGCCGGTTCTGACACCGCGACGGCAGATGAGCATCCCGCAATCACCGAGCAGACCATCGAGGTCGGCGCAGTTTCCGGCGGCAAGGCAACCGGGACGTTAACCCTGGACCAGGTATTTACCAATGCGAACGCCTTCCCTCATGCCGGTGAGTATATCTACACCGTGAAGGAGACGACGACGGCTTCCAACACCACCGAGAACGGTGTCACCAAGGTGTTAACCGTTGACAGCGCCGAGTACAAGGTGCATGTCTATGTGATCAACGACACGCAGGGCCTGAAGTTCGACGGCGTGACCGTGGAGAAGGACGGAGAGAAGATCGATCCTACGACCGATGAGACCAAGTTCGTCTTCAAGAACGAGTACAAGGAGACCATCGAGGAGAACGAGGACGGCGTCCTGAAGGTGACCAAGAGCATCACCGGCGACTACGGCGACAAGACCAAGAAGTTCACCGTGACCGTGACCCTGGTTCTGCCTGAGCTTGCCACCGCGGATGACGTGGCAGTTGCTGCTCCGGCAACCTTTGACCCCGAGACACTGACCGCGACCGCAGAGCTTTCTGACGGCGAGAGCATCAAGTTCACGAAGCTTCCTGCAGGCACGACCTTCACCGTAGGCGAGACGCAGCAGGATCCTTATAAGAGCAAGATCACCGGCGATGTTGAGACTCCGGATACCGATTATGTTGCAGGCGACCGCGCGGACGTCAAGGGCAAGGCCCCGATCACCGAAGCAGGCGTCGAAGTCAGCGTCGAGAACAACCGTGAGGACGTCATCCCTACCGGTATCATCATCAACAACCTGCCTTACATTCTTCTGGTTCTTGTAGCAATGATCGGCATCGCTTACCTGAGCATGAAGAAGAGAGCAAGAAACTTCTGATCCGGGCCCGCGTCCGGCATCGCATGTGCACGTGATTATGACTCTTGAAAAAGCAGGACTTACCATCGTCAGAGTCATAGACAGGGCAACGGATTGCGCGGCCGGAATCCTGTTGTTTCTCATACTCGCCTTCGGCTGTTATTCGCTGTGGGATTCGAGGCAGGTATACCAGGCAGCGGAAGCCTGGAATTATACCGCTTACAAGCCCGCGCCGGATGACACCCGCAGCTTCAGCGAGCTGCAGGAGATCTATCCGGATGTATTTGCCTGGCTGACGGTCAACGATACGCCGATCGACTACCCGGTGGTACAGACGGGCGATAACTTCACGTATATCAATACGAATGCCGAAGGAGAGTATACCTTATCGGGAGCAATTTTCCTGGATTACAGGAACAGCCCCTGCTTTGACGATTTTAACAGCATTATCTACGGCCATCATATGGAGCAGCGTCTGATGTTCGGAGCGCTGTCAGATTTCGCGGAGAAATCGTTCTTCGATGATCACCCTTACGGGAACCTGTTTTTCGGGGGCGAGGATCACGGAATCGAATTCTTTGCCCTGGTTCTTACCGACGCATATGATGAGCGGTTCTTCACACCTGCGGTGGAAGGACAGGAAGAGCGGGAGATGTTTCTGGAAACCGTCCGGCAGGAGGCCGTACAGATCCGTGATCTGCCGGTGACGGCGGATGACCAGGTCATTGTTCTCTCCACCTGTACCAGCTCGATTACCAACGGGAGATACCTGCTGTTCGGGAGACTGAGCAGCCGGACCTACCCGGTCGAGAAGCCGGTGACGGCTGCGCCTGTCCGGCGCGGCAGCGGCACAGACCGTTTCGCGCAGACTCTGACACGCGTGCCTCTCTGGCTCTGGATTGCCCTGTTTGCCATGCTGTGCACGGCGGCCGGGCTGCTCGAGTGGAAGATCGCCAAGGGGAGTTCAGTGAAAAGAAGTAAAGGAAGAAAATATGAAGAAGATGAAACAGACAGTGGTCTGGTGCCTTGTGGGGATCGCGGCACTGATGCTGCTGATGATGCCTCACACGAGGACGGCGTCCGCGGCTGAGACATATGAGCCCCTGGAGGTCGAACTGACCTACCGGCACCTGTATACCACCAATGATACGTCGGTGGACAGCCTGTTCCATTACATCATTTCCGCGGAGGACGAAGCGCCTCTGCCGAAGGAAGCAGATGCGAAGGGCGTGTTCACTTATGACGGTGCGTCCGGAGAAGGAACCCAGGACGGCGACAAGATTGTCTATGATCTGGAAGGAACCCTGACATTTACCTTCAGCAAGCCCGGCGTCTACACCTATGAGATCAAGGGTGACTTAGAGACCGACGGGCAGAAGGAAAATGCAGAGAACTATACGTTTGAGCACCGGGTGATGAAGGTCTCGTTCTATATCATCAATGCGGAAGAGGGCATGAAGCTTCGTATGCTGACCGCTGAGGATGACACGGGCGTGAAGCCGAACGAGGTCGAACTGGATCCTGCTTATGAGGGTCCGGAGGAGACGACCACCGAGGAGACGACGACTGAGGAGACCACCACCGAGGAGACCACGACCGAAGAGACCACGACCGAGGAAACCACCAAGGAAGAGACCACGACCAAGAAGCCTGACGACACACCGAAGACCGG
>JAFPYK010000144.1 GCA_017412265.1 Lachnospiraceae bacterium | reverse complement strand
GCCTTCTCGCCGCCCGAGAGCTCCCCGACCGCCTTCGCGCAGTCTCTCCCGCGGAACAGGTATCTGGCAAGCTCCTGCCTCGCATCGCCCTCGTTCATCCCCGGAAACTGCCGGCAGAAATGCGCCAGCACCGTCTCTTCTCCACTAAGCTCCGCGCTTTTCTGGTCAAACCACCCGATCTCCGTGCGGTTTCCCAGGCTGCAGCTTCCGCCGCGCTTCGCGAGCCTCCCCGCGATTGTTCGAAGAAGCGTGCTCTTCCCGGTCCCGTTGTCGCCGATCACCGCAAGCTTCTGCCCTCTCCGCACCCGCAGAGACAGCTCCAGCAGGTCCTCCTCATAGCCGATCTTCAGATGCTCTGCCTCCACCACCCATTTGGCCGGGGCGACCGCAGGCATGATCGGCTCGAACCGGAGGCCTCTCTCCTGCAGATCCGGCTTCGGCAGATGCTCCATCCTCTCCAGTATCTTCTTGCGGGAGTTGGCAAATGCAGCCTTGCGAGGCTTGTTCTTGAACCGCCGGATCAGGTCCTCCAGCCGCCGGATCTCCTCCTGCTCTCTCTCATAGGCTTTTCTGGCGGCCTCCAGCCTCTGAGCGCGAAGCCTCCGGTATTCGGTGAAATTGCCCGGATAACGGACACATTTGCCCGCATCCAGCTCACAGACCGCTTCCGCCGTCTGGTCCAGGAAATACCGGTCGTGCGAGACATAGACCACCGCCTTCGGGTAAGTGCGCAGGTATTCCTCCAGCCACTGCACGGTGGGCAGGTCGAGGTGGTTGGTCGGCTCATCCAGAAGCAGGATATCCGGCCGAGACAGGAGCAGCCGGATCATCTGGATCTTCGTCTGTTCCCCGCCGGAAAAGCTCCCGAGCGTCCTCCCCTTATCTTCCTTTCGCAGGCCGAACCCGGTAAAGAGGCGGTCATACTCTGCCTCATAGGCATATCTCTCCCGCGAGAACTCATCCTCGGAAGGGCAGCCCTCCATCAGGAGCTCCTCGACCGTGCGCTCGCGCTCCGCCTCCGCGGTCTGACGCAGCATGCCGACCGTAAGCTTCCTCGCGGTCCGGATGCAGGGCCCGTTACGCCTGTCATCCGCATCCGGGACCAGGTCTCCCGCGATCAGCCTCAGGAGCGTCGTCTTGCCGGACCCGTTCCGTCCGACCAGCGCGATCTTCTCCGTCCCGTGGATCTCGAAGTCGATGTGCGAGAGAATCTCCTCCCCGCCCAGGGACACCGTCCCGTCGTGAATCTCGTATAACATTCGACTCCTTTCTGCTGGATATACTCTCCGAAATACGCTATACTGAATGCAGGTCTGCGGGAAATTATTTCCCGCGTCCCGCCAAGAATCATTTCAGGAAAGGATACCGCTATGAATATAAAGATCTGTCAGTGTCTGGAAGGCGCCCGGCAGGCCTCGGGCCTGACGGTTGTCATCGACGTATTCCGCGCCTTCACGCTCGAATGCTTCCTGATGCATCAGGGAGCCAGGACCGTTCTCCCGGTTGCCGACGCGGAGGTCGCCTACCGCCTCAAGGAGAAGCACCCCGACTGGCTGCTGGCCGGAGAACGCCACGGGATTAAGCTTCCCGGATTTGACTTCGGCAACTCTCCGTCTCAGATCCAGGACAGGGACTTCACCGGCCGGACCGTCATTCACACCACAAGTGCCGGCACGCAGGGCATCGACAACGCGGCAGGAGCGACCGAGATTCTCACCGGTAGCCTGGCAAATGCATCGGCGATCGCCCGCTACATCCTCCGGGAGAACCCGGAAGAAGTCTCCCTGGTCTGCATGGGATTTGAATCCTACGAGCCTTCAGATGAGGACACCCTCTGCGCGGAGTATATCCGCTCCATCGTGCTCGGCGACCCGATCCCCATGGAAGAACTCAAGGAGCGCGCCGCAGCGATGCGCTACACCTCCGGAGCGCGATTCTTCCTGCCCGAAGGACAGTCTCACAGCCCGAAGGAAGACTTCTACCTCTGCACGCAGATCGATCTCTTCGATTTCGTGCTGCATGTCGTCGTCGGCGAGGAAGGCGTCCACGAGGTTCGTCTCGAGCATATCCCGGCGTAATATCAGCTCATACTTTGCGGAACGCAAAGAAAAACGTTCCGCAAACCTGCCTCGCGGCAGGCCGATTTTCCTTCGGAAAACCTGGTAATCATCATGTGAAACGCCTGATGCGTTTCACATGATATACTTCAGAAAAGAGGACACGACGAGGTGTCCTCTTTTTAATTCTCCGGCTGCCCGCTGATCCGGTCAATATAACGGCTGAGGCTCTCCGGCATGCTTCTCGCGCCGCGCACATTCGTGACGCCGAACTCCCTCAAGACACTCCGGTCCAGCTCATGAGGCCCGTAGCGCACGAGGGGCCGAAGCAGCATGATGGGCCGCGTGTCCGTGCTCCCGTCACAGTGCCTCCTCAGATTCATTTCCTCGATTCTGCACTGCACCATAATCGCTGAAAACGGGACGCCGATATAGATGAAGACGCGGTCGCCGGTCTGCATCGAGGGGCTCGCATGCCAGGTGACCGTCTCGTGATGATCCAGCCAGTCCTGCACGTCAAAATGCTGATAGTTCGAAGGGATGATAAAATCCCTGGCATAAAGCCGCGGGCCGCCCTTTCCGCCGGAAAGCGTCAGGTCATAGCTCAGGTCCAGCAGAGACCTCAGCTGGTCCATGGAAACCGAGCCGTCCAGAACCACCGTAATCCAGTTTCTGCGGTTCATATGATAGCCTGGGAAGATGCTTCTCCCATCCTGCACAGATCCCGCCAGATAAGGGTCACATTTCAGGTTCATCACAGTCACATTCTCACTTGCCGACGCTCCGAGCTTTGCCCGGTCCATCTCCATAAACAGTGCGAACCATTTGCGGTTCTCCGGATGCCTTAACACCTCGGAGACCAGGTCTCTCGGGAACGGGTGATCCCCCGTGATCCCGTATCTGTCCCTGCTGTAAGCAATCAGCTCTTCCTTCTGGCTCATTCCCTGACTCGCGCACATACCTGATACATCTCCTCATCCGAGATCTTCACCGTGACATCCATCACTTCAGACATCAGCTCCGCAAGTTCATCCGCCTCCATCAGGCCCCGCGACACGCTGCAGGCATGGCCCGTGTGGCGCTGATTGATCCTCTCCCGGCTGAAGCCATGCGCGATGCACACGCAGCCGCCCGGCCGGCACATGGCCGCAAGCGAGCGGATCAGGCGGGCCGGATCTTCAAAATGCGGAAACGCATTATAGACCATGCACAGATCATATGCATGGTTCTTCTCCAGATCCTCCACATCCGCGCAGATCACGCGGATCTCCGGATTCTTCTCATACTTCTCTGAGGCGCGCCTGGCCATCTCCGGCGAGATGTCCACCCCGGTCACGGAAGCGACATTCCTGCCCAGATAGGCATCAAATAAAACGCCGGTGCCGCAGCCGACGTCCAGGACCTTCATCCCTTCCCTCACTCCGGCACCGTCGAATATCCGCTCAATCACCCGGTCACGCCGCACCATGCGCTCGTCCCAGGTCGGAGCCTGCGCGTCAAAATATCTTATG
>JAFPYK010000143.1 GCA_017412265.1 Lachnospiraceae bacterium | reverse complement strand
GGTTCAGCTCATACTCCGCGAGGCCGCTGTACTTGCCCGCGGTGCCCGAGCTCACCTTTTTCTTCTTCTCCGTGGCGCCCGGCCCGATCGGCTCGAGCCCCTTGTTCTGATACCTCTGGTGCCCCGCGTCGATCACGATCAGCTTCCCGTTCTTCTCGATCCACACCCCGTCCTCGTCAAAGGAATAGGTCTTGCCGTCGATCGTGTGCCGGCCCGTCACCATCTTGCCGGTCTCCGGGTCAAAATAATACCATTTCCCGGCGATCTGCTTCCAGCCGGCCGTCATCGGCCCGCCCGGATTCAGGTAATACCAGCTGCCCTTGTAGGAGAGCCAGCCGGTCCGCAGCGACCCGTTGTCGTTGAAATAATACCACTTCTCTTCGATCTGCTTCCAGCCGGTCACCATCGACCCGCCCGGGTTCAGATAATACCACTTGCCGTTGACCTTCTCCCAGCCGGTCGCCATCACGCCGTCATCTCTCAGATAGTACCAGCGCCCGTCGATCTGTACCCAGCCTCTGGCCATCGATCCACCCGGGTTGAAATAATACCACGAGCCGTCGATCTGCTTCCAGCCGGTCGCCATCGATCCGCCCGGATTCAGATAATAGGTGCGGCCGCCGATGTCCTGCCAGCCGGTCGCCATCCGCCCGGACGTCCCGAGATAATACCACCGGCCGTTCGCCGGATCCTGAAACCACCCGGTCAGCGCCTCACCGTCCTGATAATAATACCAGCCGTCCGATTCCTGCACCCAGCCGGACTTCGTCTCCTTCGCCTCCGCCTGCAGGGCGCCTCCGAGCACCGCGCAGCCGAAAGCCGCCAGACACAGCAGCCATATCGCCATCCAACGTTTCATACACTTACTCCTCCTGCTCTTCGAAATACCGGTCGATCCCGTTCGCAATTCCCTCCGCGATCATGTCCTGATACGCCTCGGTCCCGAGCTTGCGGTCCTCATCCGGGTTGCTCATATACCCCACTTCCACGATCGAAACCGGCACCTCGCACCAGTTGATCCCGGTCATCGTGTCGGTCTCCCAGACCTTATTCTTCTTCGCCCCGGTCGCGTCGCCCATTTCCTCGAGAATCGCCTCCGAGAGGGCTTTACTCTGCGGATACAGATCCGCGTTCCAGGGATTGCTCTTCGTCTGGCAGATCGTCATGCACCCATGTACCTCCGGGTTCTCGGACCCGTCCGCGTGGATACGGATAAATGCGTCGGCGCCGGCCTCATTCGCGACCGTCGCGCGCTCCGCGTTCGAGATGTCGACGTCGTGCGTCGTCCGGATCTGCAGGACCTCGTAGCCCCGCTCCTCCAGGATCGCCTGCACCTTCAGCGCTAGAATCAGATTCAGCTCGTACTCCGCCAGCCCGGAGGTCTTGCCCTCCGTCCCGGAGCTCACCTTCTTCTTAAGCTCCGAAGAGCCCGGACCCAGCGGCTCCTTCTCCTTGTTCTGGTGCCTCTGATGCCCGGCATCGATCACCACCAGCTTCTTCTGCGCGGGGGCCGCTTCCTTCGTCGTCTCCTCCGTTGTGCTCTCCGTGGTCTCCTCCTGCGTACTCTGCGTCTCGCTCTCGCTTCCGGTCTCATCCGGCACACTCTGCGTCTCGCTCTCCGTCTCCGTTTCCGAGGACCGTTCCTCTTCCTGCGTGCTCCCCGGCTGGCTCTCGCGCGTGGAGGACGTCTCCTCATATGCCGCATCCTCGCTCACAGCCTTTTTCTCTGTCACAGGAACCGTTCCTTCCGATGTTCCTCTGGCACATCCGGTCATGCAAAGCACAATAACCAGAATAAAGCACATTTCCCGCCACACTCGTTTGCGCAACTCTCTCACTCCCAAAACACTTCATCCAGCGTCTTGTCCAGCACCCTGCAGATGTCCAGACACAGACGCAGCGTCGGATTGTATTCACCTTTCTCAATCGCGAGGATGGTCTGTCGCGAGACTCCGACGCGTCTCGCGAGCTCCT